>JAOZKS010000133.1 GCA_029935255.1 Pontiella sp. | reverse complement strand
TCCGACGATGGTCAGACTGCCGCCCTCTTCGATGTTCCGGGCCGCACCAAAGAAGCGTTTGGGTTTATGCAGCGCATTGGCATCAACACCGCCGGATAAGATTTTTCCGCTGTGTGGCGATGTGGTGTTGTAGGCGCGTGCTAGTCGGGTGATGGAGTCGAGTAGAATAATGACATCCTTCCCCTGCTCCACAAGTCGTTTCGACATTTCGATTACAATCTCGGCCACCTGCGTATGACGCTCCGGAGGCTCATCAAAGGTGGAGGCCAATACTTCCGCCTTCGTATTGCGGCGCATATCGGTCACTTCTTCCGGACGTTCGTCGATTAGAAGAATGATCAGTTTTGAGTCGGGATTGTTGGCAGAAATACTGTTGGCGATTTTCTGCAGCAAGACAGTCTTACCCGTACGCGGCGGTGCAACAATCAGACCACGCTGTCCTTTCCCGATCGGGGTGACGATATCCATTACCCGCATGGAAATTTCCTTGGGGTCGACTTCCATGACCAACCGCTCGTCGGGAAAGAGTGGAGTCAGGTTTTCGAACGGAACGCGTTTGCGTGCCATTTCGGGATCTTCCTTATTGATCTGGTCAACACGGAGTAATGCAAAGAAGCGCTCTTTCTCCTTGGGCGAGCGGATTGAACCGGTCACATAGTCACCTGTACGAATACCGAAGCGGCGAATTTGCGAAGGAGAAACATAGATATCATCGGGAGCGGGCTGGTAGCTGTTAAGAGGCGAACGCAAGAATCCAAATCCATCGGGCAGGGTTTCCAGCACACCCCGGCCCAACAGCGGACCACCCCGCCGACCGTGGTTTTTGAGTAGCTCGAAAATAAGCTGATGTTTGCTAAAGCCGTCATACTCCTGCAAGCTGTATTTTTCAGCAAGAGCCTTGATGTCGTTGATCGGGGTGACCTGCATTTCGTGCAGGGAGAGCGGAGGGAGGTTTTCTGTATTAGGTGGCGGTTGGTTTCCTCCGCCGCCTCCGCCGCCATTCTTGCCGGTGCGGTTCTTTTTCCCATGTTTTCCGCGATTGCGATCTTTGTTCTTCGAAGCATGAGCGGGTCTCTGGTTTTCTTTCTCCGGAGAAACTTCGGGCGTATCAGCGGCAGGTTTTTCAGAAGCCTCTTCGGTCTCTGGTTTTTTTTCAGGTACTTTCCGGGTCGGTTTTTTCTTCTCAACCAGCTTTTCGGCAGGTGCCTCAACGGGCTCTACAGTCTCTTGCTTGACCTTTTCAACAACTTCGTTTTCTTCGCTCATAGTACCCTTTTAGCCTTTATTCGATTCACGATTTTCCGTGTAGATTCTTCCAGTTCCTTCAATGTTCCAACGTTTGGAATAACAGAATTCGAACCTTGTTCTTTTTCGGCAAGAAGCATTTGCGACTCCACCCGTAATTTTGCTTCTGCCCGGTTGAAACCACGTTTTTCCAATCGCCGGGAAACGAGATCCTCGCTGGAGGAAACGCAAACAATCGCGTCCCAGTTCATGGTATTCATTCCGCTCTCAAACAGGAGCGGAACAAGCGCTGCGGCATCGGTATTCTGTAGTCGGACATTTTCAATCCAATCTTCCAAGTTTTTCCGGACCGCTGGATGCACCAGTCCGTTAAGAACGGTGAGTTCCGCTGGGTTTTCAAACACGATTTTCCCAAGAATCGACCGCGATATTTCTCCATCATCCGACAGGATATCCATTCCGAAATGATTCACCACCTGCTGATAGACCGAACTTCCCTTTTTCATCAGGTCATGTGCAAGACCATCCGCATCGCAAACAGAAAAGCCCATCTCTCTCAATATTCGTCCTACCTCCGACTTGCCGCAGGCAACACCCCCGGTCACGCCGAGAACAACGGCATTGCGTTTCTGGTTCATCATGGAAAGGATTGGAATAAAACAAAGATTGTGGTTTGGAATCCCTTGGGCGCGCAACTTAATGCGCCCTGAAACTTGAATAGGGTTTTAGGCTTAATGTCCTGTAATGTCAACCCCAGTAATGCGAGGAAGTTCAGGCATCATAGCAGTTCGTCGAAGCCGCCTTTTTCGCGCAGGGACACCACCATCTGCTTGATGTCCTGCGCACGATCCTTCGGGCAGACCAATGTGACTCCATCCGCTTGGACCACGATCAAATCCTTCACTCCAATCACCGCCGTCAATCGATCCTTCGAAAGTATAATATTTCCATCCGCATTCAGCGTTTCGACCTGCCCGATTTTGGTATTTCCGAGTTCATCCTGAGGGAAATGACTTTCAAGCGCCGGCCACGAACCCACATCGTCCCATGCGAATGTTCCGCAGGCCATCACAATGTTGTCCGCCTTTTCCATCAGGGCATAGTCGATCGAGATTTTTTCAAGGTTGGGATAGGTGGCATCCATACCTTCAATGATTTTCCCGTCCATCGCGTAGGCGGTCAGGGCCTCCATCAACTCCAACATTTCCGGGCAGTGCGCTCCAAATGATTTTTCGAGGGCCTGAACGGACCAGATAAACATGCCCGAGTTCCAGTAGAACGTGTTGCTGGAGAGATATTCCGTCGCCGTCATCTCATCCGGTTTTTCGACAAAGCGAATTGCTCTGCGGAACTCAATCCCCTCCTGTGAAGCAAAGGTGTCGCCGGATTCAATGTAGCCAAAACCTGTGCTGGGAAATGTCGGGTCGATTCCGATGGTCACCAGAATGTCGTTTTGTTCGGCCAGATCCATCCCGCCCTTGAGCGTGGCGGAGAATACATCAAGATCGCCCATCACTTGGTCGGCGGTCAGCACGGCAAAAACACCGTTGGCATCCTTGGCTTTCACCCATGCCCCGCCGCAGGCCACGGCGGCGGCGGTATCGCGGCCAAAGGGTTCGCCCGCAATATTTTCAGGAGGAAGCAAGGGTACTGCTGCACGGGTGGCCTCGACAAGTTCCGCATTGGTTACCACAAAAATATTTTCAGGAGGAACCAAACCTTCCAGCCGATCCACCGCCTGAGCAATGAGCGGTTTTTCGCCCACCAACGCCAGTAGTTGTTTGGGATGCTTCGATGTGCTCAACGGCCAAAACCGCTCACCTTTCCCTCCCGCCATGATCACGGCATACTTATTACTCATTCTAAATCTCCTTCACGGCATTGACCATGCGTTTTACAAGTTCAGTCGCAACCGCACGGCCTTCGGGGGTATGCGGGCTGTTGTGGAATTGGTTTACGATGGCGCTACCGACTACGACGGCATCAGAAAGCCGAGCCGCATCCCGTGCCTGCTCCGGCGTGCCGATTCCGAATCCAAGAGCAACTGGGCATTTTGTCTTCGCCTGGATTCGTTCCACCAACGCTCCGGCACCATCGGCCAGCTTATCCTGCACGCCAGTGACCCCTTCGCGCGACACGCAATAGACAAAGCCACTTGCCCGCTTCACGATTTTATCAATTCGGTCGTCGGGCGTTGTAGGCGTAATCAGTTGGATTGCGTTGAGATTGTTTTGTTTCAGTGCCTGACGGTATGGCCCGGCCTCTTCGAACGGAAGGTCCAGCAATAGGAACCCATCAATCCCGGCTTGCGCAGCAGCCATCATCGACTCGTCAAATCCACGCGCCAATAGCGGATTCATATAGGCATAGAAGATCATCGGAATTTCACTGCGCTCACGAATTTTGGCAATACATTCCATGACTCCGTCGAAGGTTGATCCTGCCGCCAATGCGCGAGCTGCCGCCGCCTGGTTCACATGGCCATCGGCCAGCGGATCGGAAAAAGGAAGGCCCAGTTCAATGAGATCCACCCCCGCATCTTCCATGCGAAGTACGATATCCACCGTGTCCTCAAGGCAGGGATCCCCGGCGCCAAGATAGGCAATAAAACCCTTCTTTCCCTGCTTCTTCAGTTCGGCAAACTTGCGGTCGACTCTGGTTTTCTTCATGGATATTCCTGTGATTAAACGAAGGAAGCATCATACGAAAAAAATAGGCCATTGGAAGCGTCGCGATTAAGTAAATGGTGTAGTGCGTGCCTCTCCACGGGCGCGCCACCGTTCGGTCGGGAAAATATCGAAACAGAGTTCATTCCGTTCTTCATCTTTCTGCCAACCCATTTTCTGCCTTTCATTACCCGACCCGAGGCAGCACCCCGTCAATATTCCTGATAGACCGCGTGGCCGGCGGCGACGAGCGCGTCGTTCACGTTCTGCCAAATGCCGTCCTGATCCACCCAGATCTCCGCGAGATAGCGCCCATATTTCCCGCGCCGATCCTTCACCGTTTCAATAATGATTTCCCGCCCATCAATCAGCCCGCGCAGGAAATCGCGCGATGCCATGCCAAGCGCCTTATCCGGCCCCGTCATCTCCGGCGCATTGATCCGCACGAGCCGCAGCTTTTCATTGCGGAGCCAAATACCAAGACCCAGATCAATATCCACGCGGCAGGTATCGCCATCATAGACCGACTGCACCTGCGCGGTGTAATGGTAAAGCTCCGCATCCTTTGCAATCAGGTTCAGCTTCTTGCCCAGCGCATCCACATAGCTTTCCAGAGTGCCAATGCGAAAGTTCAGATCGCCGCTTTCCAAACGGCTGATCGTGGCCTGCGTAATACCCGACTTCAGCGCAACATCGTCCTGAGAAATCCCCGCCTTCCGCCGCTCCATCTTCAGCAACGGCCCGATTTTTGGTCTACTTTCTACGCTCATAACCCTCCTTTATCCATATAGTATACGACATATTTGATGCAACATTAGCCCCAATAACGGCTAATTTATATAGTATACGACATATTAAAAGCAAGACCATCCAGACCCATTCCGCAGAGATTGGAAAGATAAGACCGCCGAAGGCAGAGGCTGGCGCTAATGCGACGGCAACGAACAAAGTGAGAGGCAAAACAGAGCAGACGGCCGCTTACTTAAATCCGAGGACCGGTACCTAGGTCTAATATCAAAAGACTGGCACCTAGGTCCTAGGTTGTTCCTTTTATCGTGAATTTCTAAATTAATACGAGGGCGGTCTAGACATGAAATTTGACATCGAAACCCAGCGCCTGCTTAAGCCGCCCGACACGCGCTGGACTGAGCTTGGTCTCCTGCAAGTAGACCGACTGCAACTGACCGAGGCTCTCCAGAGCCGTCACATCGTCATCGCCAACTGCCGTATGCGAAAGATTAAGTCGTTCAAGCTGGAGTAGCTTATTCAACACACCGATTTCCTGAACCGGAGTTCCATAGAGCACCAACGATTTTAATGCGACCAGGCCACCCAGAGGAGCTAGATCTGTAATCTGCGTGAAGGAAAGATCCAAGTTTTCAAGGTTATTCAATGTTTCCAATGCAATGATATCTGGAATTTGTGTGCAAGTTAGGTTTAGGGTTTTAAGGCTATTCAGCCCAGAAACCCACGCCAGATTTTGAACCGAATTATTGTGCAGATCGAGCCGTTCCAGTTGATCAAGGCCACCCAAAATCGTCAAATCAATTGCCGACAACTCCAGCCCCGTAAGGTCGAGAACCACCACCCTTGAAAAATCATCCTCCGTTAGGGCAATCGGTTCTTTTTCCAAAACACCTGCCAAAGCCTCTTTGAACGGCTTCGTGGCCTGTGCCAACAATTCACCTTTCCCTAATTCCGATTCCAGCACAGCCTCCAACTCCACAGGCTCTGGCTCTGGCTCTTCCTGCACGTCGTAGCTTATAACTTCAGAATTAAACGGAATTTTAAGCAGATCCCACACCCATTCAGGAATCATCTCGAGGCTCAATCCCTCGGGAGGAGCAAGGCGATCGACGGGTTCCTCATCCGAACCGTATCGGCGCAACGGACGATTAAATTGATCCACGGTAGGGGCCTTTCCCAGCGTTCCATCTTCCACCTTACTGAAATCAGAATCAGGATTACAGGCCTCTTCCGACAGCAACGAAAACCAGGCCAGCACATCTTCACGAAAGATCGCCGACTCGCCCACCGGCAAGAGCGAGAGCCAATGCTGTAGCAAATAAATCTGAATACTCTGGGGAAAAAGCAACGAATCGCGCATGGATTCATGCTCCTTCTTAAACTGTAACAAAGCCGAATAGCCCCTCATCAGGGCACTATTAAGCACCAACGTAATTTTCCGTGGATTCGTCCCCGCCAAACGAAGAATTGCCGTATCGATATACCCTTTTAAAATTTCTGAGAGATGATTCACGAACATATTATCCGTTCGCCGGTTCAATTCTGCCACCCGTTGGTCGTAGAACCGCTTCACCTGCTGTTCGCTCGGCGACATATGAGTTTCCACCTCAAAAACGGTAGATAGATAATTTTGGCTCTGCCGCTCTCCATACCCCATTGAATCAAAAGATCGCGTAACCTGAACTTGCACGACCTGAACATCCATCGCTGCCAAAAATATAACATGCTTGGAACGAAACTGTTTATGGATGATATCCAACATGGTCGTCATCACCTCCGGAAGGCAACGGTCCAGATTGGAGATCATTACCACAATTCGAACGGGATCGTTCCGCTCCTCTAACGCACCCCAATGATCCAACAAGGCAAGAAACTGCTTCAAATTAAGTGCGGAAAACTCTCCGCCCCCCTTGACTTGCTGAATCGACGAAGCCAACTCGCTCTCAACATCCCACTGACGAGCAAGCTCTCTCACGCGTCGCACAAACACCTCACCGAGCAGAGTCCCAAAACAGTTCGTCACATAAATTAAATGCTCCGCTTTCACCGCAGCATCCTGGGACTCAAACAGAGGTAAACACTGGAGAATCACCTCCATGATTAAATTATTAAGAACGCGCTCAGGTTTTTTGTATCCATACGGTCGAATTCGAACCGGTAGGACCCGAAGATGCCCTTCGCGTTCCGCCACCGAACTCCGATTCCATTCGGTCAACCGACCCATCATCCACTGAAGCGCCGAGGATTTACCCGTACCAGCCCCGCCATAAAGAGCCATCGACAACGGGGGCACCGTATCTTTATGCCGCAAAATATCCAGCATCGGAATCAGGCTCGTCTCAAATTGAAACAACTGACTCACGCTTTCTACAAAGCGCTCCTCCTCGCTGTGATCCGAAAGAACTGTAAACTTAGGTATTGAAAGCTTTGCTGACATATCACCACTCCCTTGACCATTCACGGAAAACCAAACCACCCCACCGCGATGTGCCCTTAATTATAAATTTGCCGAGAATATAATCCTTTACCGGTCCACAGATCAAAGACATGCCAGTTCCAATGCGCCGTAACCCCAGCCACCACCAATGACTTCGCAGGTTTCCCACGGGCGGTTGAT
>JAOZKS010000132.1 GCA_029935255.1 Pontiella sp. | reverse complement strand
AGGACTCCAGGTTTTCATCCTGGCAACACGGGTTCGAACCCCGTAGGGGTCGCCACCTTTTCCCTCTCCCTCCGTTTCTTGTTTAGAAAATTTTGTGCCGATGCACCCTCAATGGGGTTCCATATCGCGGATATGGAAGTTTTCAGGTGGAATACCTGAGAAAATGAGCGACAACGGCGCGGTTTTCTGGCACATATGGGGACTTCCTGCAATCGAATCGTTTAACGAGGGGTCGAGTCACATGAAGCGTTTGGTTTGGTTTTACAGCCTATTGTCCGTAGCTATGATGGCGGAACGGGCATCTGGCGAAGTTCGTGAATTCACCGCAAAGGATGGCGCGGCCATCTATGGCGAAATTCAGGATTACAACGTGGGTACCGATGTCGTCAAAATCAAGACGGATCGGGGCAAGACCATTCAGACCAAGGCGAACTCCTTCCTTGACGAAGACTTTATGTATATCCGCGACTGGGATGCGGTACGCCTTTTTTCCCGGAACGAGAAATTCAGGCTCTATCTGAATGATGCTCAGTCGGACAAGAAGTGGACGAAGATTTCATGGTTCCGACGTCCCGGAAAGCGGGAGCCGACCAAGACCTACACGACCGACTTCAACCGCATGAACTACGAGATTAAATTTGATAACCAAACCGGGTATGACCTGGAAAATATCGAGTTTAAATATTGCATCTACTATGAGCAGGAGCGCATCGATCATGCCATCGAAGAAAAAGTCACCGACCTCGTTGTCCGACCGTCGATCCGCACATTTGCCATTGTACCGGATGGGCTGAATAAAAAATTTAAGTCCAACTGCATTGTTTTACGTCGAAAGGCCATAGAGGGTCATACTAAGATGCTCTATCTAGAGGGAGACGGTCGTAATATCAGGAGTCAGATGGTGGGTATAATCTTCCGCGCCAGCATAACGACGTTGAGTGGGCAAACTACAGTTCGAGAGTTGCGACTACCCAAAGATCTTTCCGAGGAATATGTGTGGGTCGAGCCCACCAAGGAAAATACGGTCTGGCCCGATGATGATCTCGATGATCGCGAAGATACGATCAAGCCGCCTACCCCGTTTGAGGAAGCGGGCGGTCGCGATGAAGATGAAGATGAAGAGGGGTAGGCTCTTCGCAAGAGCGAGGTTGTGTGGAATTTTTACTTTTTTTGATGGGATTGCGGGTATAAAGAGGTCATGTAGTTTATAGGGTTTGAGGGAGGGATATGGGAAAAAAGAACAAACCATTTTTCGCTAAGCATGCTAAATCGAGTGCAGCACTGATCAGTCTGGGCATTCATGCTGTGATTATCATGATTGCCATAAGCTTTGTTGCATTTACCGTCATCACCAAGGAAGAGAAGGTTTTTGAGGCGAAAGAAGTCAAGCGTCCCAAGATGAAGCTGAAAAAGCTTCAGGTTCCGGTAAAAATCGAAAAGCGGAAGAAGCAGACGGCCAAGTTGCGCAAACGGATTGTGGTTAAGAAGGCGCGGCGTACCACATCCAATATTCAAATGCCGGAAATTACCGGAACAATTGGAGGGCTGGGAGCGATGAATGTCGCGGGAGGCCTTGGCGGCGACATTGGCTTTTCGATGCCGGAAATCAATTTTTTCGGGGTGAAGAAAAAGAGCGAAAAGGTGGTCTTCATCGTACTTGCAGGGCCTGCATCGACCGGCGGATCGAACGGGCGCCAGAGTCCGAAATCTCGAATGTGCTTCTTCACGCTTCGGGCGCGCCTGAACGATATGGTGGAGGCGCTCCCCGAGTATGCGTTGTTCAATGCGGCGTTTTTTCAGATGGAGCTAACTACACCGTTTTCAACCAACATGCTACTGGCCACCGATGCGAACAAAGCAAAGATGCTCGATTGGGATTCAACCGTAAACCCGCTGGAGTTGGAGCAAACCTTTGCAGGCGGTCCTATATACGAGGATTTCTGGGATCGCTATCTGGCACTCGATTGGTATAAGGGAGAGGTTATGATGGAGGATGTTCCGCCCGTCTATCCCAAGTGGGTCTATAACTACACCCCGGGTCCGCATATCATGAAGCACTACACGCTCGGGCTTCGCGATGAAAGGGAGTTTATACATGTGAACCGTGCAATTTGTTTTGCGTTGGAGCAAAAGCCGGACACGATCTTTATTCTTACCACCAACTATATCGGGGTGGATTCAGCGGTGAATCTTCAGTCGTATATTAATATTTGCAAAGAGATCTATGGCCCGGACCGCAAGAAATACCCCTCGATCAACGTGGTTATTATGGCGCGTTCGGGGCAGGATGCGCAGAATCTCTCCAAGGTGCTTTCGAAATATTCGCCAATCATCAACTATTTTCGGGGAAAGGGAGAGATCATTGAGGATATTCGGGATCACATGACGCCTGAGGAGCGGGAGGCCATGGAGTCCATGGAGGGGGTGTTTTAGTTTTTTCGCGGATTTTGGAAAACGCGTCTCGCTTTAGCGGGGCGCGTTTTTGTTTGTATACCCTATGCCTGACGGGGGATAGAACAAAGGGAGAGGATTGCATGGGAGAGCAGATCAAGGGCATTTGCCATTTTGGGCTTTCAGTAGCCGATCTTGAAGAATCGGTTCATTTTTATACGGATATCTTGGGGCTGACGGTTAGTAAGCGCCGCGAGAAAGATGTTTTTTTCAATATAGGCCGGGACGATGTGTTGGCCTTGATTCAGTATCCCGGGGGGGCGGAAAGATATGATCTGGAAATGCGGCCCCGGAACTGGGGAAAGGCCTTTACGCATTTTGGTCTGACAGCGGAAAGTGTGAAATCGGTCTTCGAGTTTCAGGAATACTTGAGGGACCGCAGTGTGAAAATCGTGAAGGAAGCGTATGAACGCTGGGACGGGGCAAGCATGTATTTCCTCGACCCAAACGGATATACACTGGAGTTTATCTTTTTTTTACCGAAGGCATGATGTTAATCCTCGAGGAGGTCATCCACGATCTGAAGGCTTTCCGGAAGGTCGCCCCGGTTAACCGCAGAGAGCCAGATATTCTGTGGGTGGATCATGATATTGGGGCCTGTGGCGCAAACACCTAGACAACTTGATTCTGATACGCGCACCAGACCTTTCCATCCACGATCCTTGATTTCGTCCTTCAACATGCTTTTGAATTTGGGATCGACCGAATCTCCGCAGGACTTTTTCTCCCCGTTTCGGGATTTAAGGGGACTCGAACTTCCTATTGTACCGCCCAAACAGACAAATAAGAACCGCAGAACACGCAGAAGGTCGCAGAAAACAGCAGATGCATTGAATGGGTTCATTCTGCGTGGTTCCGCGTATTCTGCGGTTGCATTCTTTTGCGGTACTTTAAGATTTTCCGCCCCCCTAATGCAGATAAAAAGGTGACATTTATACGGGGATTGTTGTTTTTTCATGGTAATATTCCTGTCCAATAATCAATTGTGAGGAATGGAAGCCAAATGGGAGTTGTTTTTATCTCTTAGAGCCTCTGCACGTTGCGGGATGGATAAGATTGGCCATAGAGAATGACGTATGCTTGACGCGCGGGGGAATCGAACTTAAGTTGGCTCGCAACGTGCGGCGTATTGTAATGAACCGTGTTTAAAACAGTCGGAGAGTTGAATTGTTCGGAATTTCGATTAACGGAGATAGCGTATCCCTGCCGCCAGAAGGGGTTTTAGAGTTTATTTTCTGCGTATTCGACGAAAAAGGACGGTTGCACCACCATTTTCATTCCAGCGATCCAGAAGATTCGGCTGAGGATTATTTTCAATTTCTGAATAATCCCTCGTCGGCTTTTGATGGGTATGTCTTAAGCGAGGCCAAAAAGACACGTAAGCCGATGTCGGTGGCCTTGTCGTATGGTGATGGGCAACGAAAATATCTTTACGTGCTACCCTATGAAAGGAAGTGGGGAAAATGGCATTTCGCCTGTATTCAGGTGACGATGCCCCCCCCCGATCCCGATTCGGCCGATCCCGCATATGTTTGCGCCTTGGCGGAAGAACGCGTTTGCCTTGTACTGGTGGATTCACAGCATGCCATCCGCTCGGCGAGCTCGCGGGTGCCGGAAACCTTTGGCTATCTGTCCGAGAATTTAGTGGGGATGAGCCTTCAGGATCTCTTTACAGAGGCTGATATCGGTGTGCTCTCAGGATGCACACCAGACACCAACGAATCAATTTTCAGTTGCACCATCCGCTGTTTGGATGGCTCAAAACGCGATGTGGAGATTAAGAAGTTTTCTGCGGCGGACAAACTTACCTTGTATGGAATCTGCGATGTGGCCCCGCGGTATCGGATCGAAGAACTTACCGAGGTCACTGCGCGTGAGCGTCGGCGTATTGGTCAGGATTTGCACGATTCATTAGGCCAGATGCTCACGGGAATCAGCCTGCTCAGCCGATCTCTGGCAAATAATCTGGAGCGGAATGACAGCCTCGGGAAAATAGATGCCCTGCAGGTTTCCGAATTGGCGGATGAAGCAAGCAACCAAATTCGTCAGATTTCAAGAGGCTTGATGCCGTCGGATATTGTGAAGCGCGGGTTTTATGAATCGTTGCGTGAATTAGCGCGAGTGACTTCATCCAGTTGCGGACTGGCCTGTAAAACGGAAATTGACGAGTCGGTTGCCTTCAATGATGTGGCGGTCGAAATGCATCTCTACCGTATTGTGCAGGAAGCCGTGAACAATGCCGTGCGGCATGCGGATGCCCGCCAAATAGAAATCGTCGTTTCAGAAGTGAACGGAATGCAGCAGGTGGCGGTATGCGACGATGGTGTATGGAAAGAGCCTTTGGACACGATAGATGGGATCGGGATGAAAACCATGCAGTACCGCGCATCGGTAATCGGCGGGCAGTTGAAGGTGGGTTCCATGGGGGCAGGCGGCACGAAAGTGACCTGCCGGATGGAGCTTGATGATTCTTTGGCAACGAGGGTGTAGGAATGGCTTCGGAAAAAAACCAGCAACCGAAAAAAACGCGACCGAAGAAAAAGCAGGTTTATCTAGTGGATGATCATCCGATTGTTCGCCAAGGGTTGATCAAACTCATCGAGCAGGAGAAGGGACTCGAGGTGTGCGGCGAGTCGGGGAGTGTTGCAGAAGCACTCGCGGCCCTGAAAAAATTAAGTCCCGATGTAATCCTCGTTGATATCTCGCTGGAGGAATCCAATGGCCTTGAGTTGATTAAGCAGGTCGACGATCTGGGGTTGAAAATCCCGATGCTGGTACTGTCGATGCACGATGAGTCGCTCTATGCCGAACATGCGCTGCGGGCCGGTGCAAGTGGCTACGTCATGAAGCAGGCGGCGGCGAATACCTTGATCCAGGCGATTGAAAAGGTTCTGGAAGGCGAAATATATGTGAGCAAATCGATGTCGTCCCAGATGCTTAAGATGGCGTTCCGGAGCGGTGGAGATGACGCCCGGACCGGTACGGAGTCGTTGAGTATGCGGGAACTTGAAGTATTTGAATCGATTGGCCGTGGCCATTCAACCCGTGAAATCGCGGAGCAGCTGCACTTGAGCGTAAAGACCATCGAGACCTACCGGGCGCATATCAAGGACAAGTTGCAACTGCGTAGCGGCACCGAGCTCATGCAACACGCCATCCATTGGGTCGAGACCGAATCGCACCGCCGTACGCCCTGACGGAGGTGAGCCGCAGAGGTGCGCATGGGTCGCGTTGAATTCTGAAGAATTGCTCCTTTTGCCAAACCACTTTGACTTTCAGCGGTTCCCTGTTCGAGATTCGATTCCCATCGGGATTTCCCTTATACCGTACTTCTGTATCCCCCAATCATTCCATCAGGGATTGTTCCATGTTTCTTTCAGCGCCCCCCCGTCTTGCGCCTTTTCAACGACTGGGTGATGTTCAAACCGTTGCAGAAAATAAAAACCCGAGGGGTCGATATCACGCGACTTTCCGGGGGATCGTAAATAAAGAATTTTAGTGAACAGGATGGATTGTGGCACGGGTGTTGCTGAGAAGAGCCCTACAGAGTTAACAAAAGGAGAAAGTTAATGAAATCGAGTGCAATAGTTAAAATGATTCGCTGGGCGAAGACTTCGCTGTTTGGAATATTCGTGTTTGTTTTGGTAGGGCCGATGGTCGCCGTGGCGCAGGATGCCGAAGGTACGGTTCAAGGCTCCCGGAATGTTGAACCGGAAGAACAGGTTGATTCAATGGAGTTTGTGACCATCAATGTGAAGGACGCAAATATTTCGGAAGTACTCAAGGCCTATTCGCTACAGACCGGGCAAAGTATTGTCGTCGGTCCCGATGTGGTGTCGGACAACATCAACGTGCGCCTAAACAACATTCCATGGCAGGAAGCCTTGGATGTGATCCTCAAGCCCTACGGCTTCGGATACCGAATGGTGGGGGGCACCATTGTGATTAGTCGTTTGGAAAATATTGTGCAGGTGGAAGGAATTGAACCGCTCGCCTCCAAGGTCTTTAAGTTGAAGTATCTCGATGCCTACGACGTTAAGGATGTCTGCGAAGCGCTACTGACCAGCCGCGGTAAAATCACCATTCTAAGCAATAAAGGGCTCCCGGGTTGGGAATTCGGCGGCGAATCGTCTTCCGGCAGAAGTTCAAGCCGTGCGGCCTCGAATCTGGGTTCGGCACAGCGGAAAAAGGCGGAACCGATTGAAAAGAGTAAAACCGTTGTTGTAACCGACGTTCCGTCTGCCCTTACGGCGATCGGAACCATTCTGGAAGAGCTTGACCAAGTGCCTTCACAGATCCTGATCGAAGCCAAGTTTATCGAAATCGATACAGGTGCATTGGTGGATATCGGAGTTGACTTTGCGACGGGCCAGAACAATCCCCTGCATACGCCAGGTGTGCAACCGTCCAGCGATGGAAACAACCAATGGGGTTTCACCCAGAATGAATCTTTAGTGACACCGAGCGCTTTCGATGCGTTAACGGAATCTCTTACCGGATCCATTGATTATAACTCCGGTCTGCAGTTGCTCTTTTCCCGGGTGGCGGGCGAAAACTTTGACATTCTGCTGCACGCCTTGGAAGAGGATGGCGATGCCAACATCCTGTCCGCACCCAAAATCCTAACCTTGGATAATCAGGAAGCAGCCATCCTCGTGGGGAAAAAATTCCCGATCATCGAATCCAACTCCACCGGCGGAAATGTTTCTGGCGGGAATGTTTCCACCAGTTTGGATTACTATGAAAACATTGGTATCCAGCTCAATGTGATCCCACAGGTTAGCAACGATGAATACATCAACATGATTGTTAAACCGGCGGTAAGCACCATCGATGGCTTTGA
>JAOZKS010000131.1 GCA_029935255.1 Pontiella sp. | reverse complement strand
AGTGATAATGAGCGAGAGCCTGAGGTTTACGTGCCGTCAAAATCGAATTCTAAAACCCCTTAACTTAGTGCCATTCCTGTCGGAACCCCTTTCTGCCATAAAATTCCCAGAAGAGCCTATTTACAGGCCTTTGCAGCTAATGCACTCTCGCCATTTCCATGATTCGACAACAAAGCTTCGAGAACCCGACTCCATCCGCTTGGGCTGCCTTGGGCAGCAGGCTGGTGGCCGTGAAACCGGGAATGCTGTTGAGTTCCAGAACATAGGGGGCGTTTTCGGGCGAGAGTCGAAAGTCGACTCGGCCAAAGCCCGATGCATCCAAACAATGGAAGGTTTTTAGCGCAATGGACTGTAACTCGGAGGTGAGTTCAGGCGAAAGGTCGGCGGGGACCACATATTCCGTTTCTCCGGTCACATACTTGGCTTCGTAGTCATACCACTCCGACTGGGTCTTGATCTCCACCACCGGCAAAACCTCATCCTCCACTATGCCGACCGTCAATTCCCGGCCGGGAATGAATTGCTCCACCAGCGCTTCGCCCGAATAGCCGATGGCATCGGAAAAAGCCGCATCCCATTCCCTCTCCTCGAAAACCAGGTGGCATCCAACGCTCGATCCCTCGCACGGCGGCTTAACCACCAGCGGAAGCGGAATGTTTCGATGACTGGATGAGGTCAAGACCTCGCCCGGAGGAACGGGGATGCCATGGGCCGAAAGTCGTTTGCGGGTTAAAACCTTATCGAAGGCCAGCCGGCACGATTCCTCTCCGGATCCTGTGAAGGGTATTTCCCGATCCGCCAGAATTTTCTGTATTTCACCGTCTTCGCCAAATGCCCCATGCAGGGCAATAAAAACGGCCGAAACATCGGATGGAATCAGGAATTCCTTTGCAAGGATGTCGATTTCCACGACGGCATATCCGCCATCGCGCAGGCCCTTTGCAACGGCAGCACCCGACCGCAGGGAAATCTCGCGTTCCGACGAGACCCCTCCCTTTAAAACGGCAACCTTCTCAAACCTTCTACTCATGAATCCCCTTGTGATATGAAACCCATTAAACAAAACTTTCCACCCTTCGGAAAGCTGGAAAGTGTTCCGTCTCTTCCCGCGATTGCACCTTTGATTCAAGGTTCTGGTGTGCTACGAAGGATGTATGTTTAAATTTCTTAAGATGCTTATCGGTATCGTGGCACTTCCTGCGTGCTGGGCGATATCGATTGCCGTCTATAATCTCTATCAAACTTCGGTGGAGTCGGCCGCTTCCAGCGGATTCGAGGGCTGGGCTCTACCCGCCGGGTTCATGCTCTGGGTCGTGGTTTTTTTTCTACTGCCCCGTCCATTCCGCACCTATGTGCTTGGGCATGAACTGACTCATGCCCTGTGGGCCTTGATGATGGGCGGCCGCGTGGGTCGCATGAAGGTGGGTAAGACGGGCGGCCATGTGCAGCTGAGCAAGACAAACTTTGTGATTACCCTCGCTCCCTATTTTTTCCCGTTCTACACCTTTCTGGTCATCGCGGCCTACTATCTCACCGGCTTGGCGCTGGACGTTGAGCCTTATCGGGCCTGGTGGCTGGGCGCCGTCGGCCTCTCCTGGGCATTCCATATTACCTTCACCCTCCACATGCTGGCTGAGCACCAACCGGACATCCATGAACACGGCCGTATTTTTTCCTATACCGTCATCTATATCATGAACGTGTTGATGATTGGTATTTGGATGGTTCTGGTTGGTTCTCCAAAATTCGGAAATCTGGGCAACTTGCTTCGGCATGAGCATGCCGTGGCGTACAACTATGCCTATCAACAGATTCTTTCGGCATGGGTCTACATGGCCCAGCTGACTGGGCACCTTCGCTAAACCCTATTCCGAAAGTTCCAGCACTTCGGGTGCGATCCGCTTGATCATAGCGTGGCAGAGCTCTTCGACATATTCGGAGGAGGGCGATACCAGCGCTTTCTGGGCAAGCTCCACGGCGTCCGAATAGTGGAGCTTTCGGATGACATCCTTGATCAATGGCGCCTGCGACGGGCTGACACTGAGTTCATCGACTCCAAGCCCGATGAGTAGCGGAACAAGTGTTGGAGCGGCCGCCATCTGCCCGCAAACACAGGTCCATTGCCCGTGCTCGTGGCTCACTTTCACCACATGGTCGATCAGGCGAATAATAGCCATATGGGTTGGCTTGTAGAGATGCGCCACATTTTCGTTGCCGCGATCAACGGCCATGGTGTATTGAATCAGATCATTGGTTCCGATGCTGAAGAAACTAACGTGCGGAGCCAGCAGATCGGCCACCAGCGCTGCCGAGGGAACTTCGATCATGGTTCCGACCTGAATATTTTCATCGAAGGCAATTGCCTGTTCGCGGAGTTCTTCCATGCACTCCTGCAACATGGCATTGGCATCGGCGAGCTCCTGGACGCAGGAGATCATGGGATACATCATCCGAACATTTCCAAGTGTACTGGCCCGCAAAATGGCACGCAACTGGGTTTTGAAAAGCTCTGGATGGGTGAGGCAAAGTCGGATAGCACGGTCACCAAGAAACGGGTTCATCTCATCCCCCATCTCGAAGTTGGCCGGTAATTTATCGGCACCCAGATCCAACGTACGAATCACGACCGGCGAAGGGTGCTGACTTCGGGCCGCTTCTTCATAGGCGGAAGTCTGTGCATCCTCATCGGGAAGGATTTCGACCCCCAAAAACAAGAATTCGGTGCGAAACAGTCCAATGCCTTTTGCCCCGCGCTCGCCAATGCCATTGAGTTCTTCGAGCAATTCAATATTTGCAGTAATCGGAACCAGATAGCCATCCTGTGTTTCCGGTGGCTTATCGCGCAAGGTGCCAAGTTCTTCGAGGATCAACTCCTGCTCTTGCGCCCGTTTCTTATATTCTTTCAGCCGGGCATCCGTTGGATTGATGAAGACAAAACCCCTTCCGCCATCAATCAATATGGTATCACCGGTTGAAACCACCGCCGTCACATTGTGCAGTCCAACCACGGCGGGAACCTCAAGAGCTCTGGCCATGATGGCGGTGTGCGAAGTGGCGCTTCCGAGGTCTGTAACAAATCCAAGCACGAGTGATTTATCAATACTCGCCGTATCGGAGGGCGTTAAATCGTGGGCTACAACGATACAGTTTTTAGAGATCTGCGCCATTTGATTAAGGGTTTCACCGGCCAGATTGGCCATAATACGCTTGGTAACATCGCGTATATCGGCGGCTCGTTCAGAGAGATAGGAATCCGCCACCTTGGCAAGCATGTCGGCATAGCGGTTGGCCACCGTTTGCAGTACAGGTTCAACGTTAACGAGGTCTTTCCTGACCGTACGGATGACATCTTCAATAAAGCTGCGGTCATCCACCACCAGAATATGCGCATCGAAGATGCTCGCATGTTCGTCGCCAAGCACCTTGCTCACCTGTTTCTGGATGAGTTTGATCTGATCGTGGGTGGCAATGAGCGCCTCTTTAAAGCGCTCAATCTCGGCGGCTACTTCCTCGGGGTTAATGCTACGCTGAACGGCCTGATGAATTTGAGGAGAGAGAAGTTGTACTTCATGGATGGCGATTCCCGGAGAAACCCCGATACCTTTCAGGGTAATTTCACTTTTTCCATGCTTGGCAACCACAGGGATCAGTCCTCGTAAAACTTGTTAGCAAACAACTCCCCGATTTCGGCCATCGCCTCTTCGGCATCCGCCCCCGATGTGGTGACCTGCATCGTACTGCCGGGGAAACCTTCTATAGTCATCAGGCCCATAATGCTCTTGCAGGAAACTTTATTACCATCTTTTTCAATAAAAATATCGCACTCAAACTTTCCGGCCGCCTTAACCAGCAGGGCGGCCGGACGGGCATGAATGCCGTACTGATTCAGCACTTTGAATTTTTTTACGATTTCTACTTCAGCCATGGCGAACCCGTCCTTTGGTTAGCCGTTCGATCACCTTGTCATCAAGTTCCTTGGCCGCATCGTGCCCCAGTTCCTTGAGCTTCTGGTTCAGAGCCGCGACCTCAACAATATTCGCCATATCCCGCCCGGAACGTACCGGCAGGGTGATGCAGGGAATCTCAATTCCCATGAACGCAACGTGTTCCGGGAAAATCCCTGTGCGATCCTCATTTCCACTGGGTTTCTTGAGGTCAATAACCACATCGAGCTCCGTCTGTCGGCGGATGGAGGATACCCCAAAAAGGCTGGGTACATGAATGATTCCAAGCCCCCTGATCTCCATATGATATCGGGTCACTTCATTCGCCCAACAGACAATTCGTCCACGACTCGTTCGCCGAATTTCTGTGACATCGTCAGAAACAAGACTATACCCGCGTTCGATCAACGAAAGCGCGGTTTCGCTTTTTCCAATGCCCGGATCGCCGCGCAACAGCACCCCGATACCCATGATCTCCATGGTGGTTCCCTGAATACGCTCGCGCGGTGCTGTAAGCTTTTCAAGCAACGCCGTGCATTCGTTCATGAAATTCATGGTCACCATCGGAGTCCGTATAACGGGCACCTTGAACCGCTCGGCCAGATCCAGGATTTCCGGGGGAACCTTCCGGTTTCGCGTAACGACAATACCCGGAATCTGCTGTTCGAACAGTCCCTCCAGTCGACGGAACTTCTCTTTGTTTGCGAGGCTTTTCAGGTAGGTGAATTCTGCCAATCCAAAAATCTGGAGGCGCTGATTCGCGAAGTATTGAAAAAAGCCCGTCAACGCCAAACCCGGTCGGTTCATCGCGATTTCCGGAAGCCGCTTATTCAGATGCTTCTCCCCTGCGATAAGGGAGAGGGATAACATTTCAGCCCCCTCATCCCATAAATCTTTAACTGTTATAGCCAAAACCTACCTCCTGAAAAAAATGCGTGGTCGAATGAGCAATTGGAAACCTCTCGATTTCACTGATCCTGAAAACTCCCGCGCCCCGCAAGTGCGGGGCAAGCGGCATGAACGTTTATTTATGGTGATCCTGTATTTTATCGCGCTGTTTACGCATTTGCCGTTCGGCATGTTCGATCATGCGATCAATTGCATCATACAGGTTTTCCGATTTTTCCGTTGCCGAGATACGGATGTGGTTAGCCGCCTGAATCACGACCTCCGCCACATAGTTTCGCTTTTCCATGTCGAGGATCACATGCACGCTTTCGATTCGTGGGAACACGCTCAGACTTCGCTCAAGCCTTTCTTCAAGATGGGCTTTTACGTTATCGGTTACCGTTACATGCCGTCCTGTGATACTAATTTGCATGGTTGCTCCTTTCGTTGGTTTACATACTGAACCGCGGTCCCAGATAGAGTTCGCGGCTCACCTCGTCGTTCACTAAAAAGTCCTGATCGCCCTCGCGCAGCACCTTGCCCTCGCAGAGCAGATAGGCCCGATCCACCACCGCGAGTGTTTCGCGTACATTGTGGTCGGTAATCAACACCCCCAGGCCCTTTGCCTTCAGGTCGAGCACAATATCCTGCACATCATGCACCGCCAGCGGATCGACTCCGCTGAACGGTTCGTCGAGCAGGATGATTGAAGGGTTGGTCACCAGCGCGCGGGTGATCTCCAACCGACGGCGTTCACCCCCACTAAGGGTGTAGGCCTTTTGTTTGGCTAAGTGGCTGATTTTAAGTTCCTCAAGCAGGAAATTGAGGCGCTTTTTCCTTTCTTTTCCGGAGATGGGAAGCGTTTCGAGAATCGACATCACATTTTCCTGAACGGTCAGCTTGCGGAAGATGGAAGGTTCTTGCGAAAGATAGCCCATGCCCATGCGCGCACGCTTATACATCGGGACGGAGGAAACATCCTTCCCATTAAAAAAAACCTTTCCGGCCGTCGGGCGAACAAGCCCAACAATCATGTAGAAGCTCGTTGTCTTTCCCGCGCCATTGGGGCCCAGCAGGCCAACAATCTCGCCAGGCCTGACATTGATGTCAACCTCGTTGACCACCTTGCGGCCCTTATATGCCTTAACCAACTTTTCGGCCCGGATTAAATACGTTTCTTCAGCACCCATCATTCGTCTTTCAAATCTTTCAGGAATTTCGTCTTCATTTCATCGGTCGGATAGAGCAGGACACGTGCGTTGGGTTCGCAAACCATTCGTCGAGTCTCCTGCCAGAATATAATCCGATCGCCCGTCATTATGTTTTTGCCTTCCTTCACCTTTGGGTCGCCATCCAACACGAATTTACCTTCATCGGCATAGTAGCGCGCCCGATCCGCTAGCGCTTTCCTGCCGTCTGATTGGATTATTACCTCGGAGAGCGCTTCAATCCAATCCATTTCGTTGTTCTCTTTCAAATGGAGGCGTACTTTCCCGCAGTTCATAGCGGCCCGCGAATCACGTACACGCACGTTTCCGTCAAACTCCGCCAGCAATTTTTCCTCATCATAAATCAGTCGGTCGGAACGAATTTCAGTCCGCTCCCCGGCCGGCGAAATGCCATCCATATTGAACCCTGAAGCACTGGAGATTTCCAGTAGTGCATTTGGTTCGCACACCATCCGCCGACTTCCCTTGATCCAAAACTTGATCTGTTCCCCGGAAAGCCGATTTCCGCTCTCGGAAATCACAGCTTCTCCATCCAACTGGATCGCACCGCTCTGAAAGGCATAGGTGGCGCTATCCGCTGTTGCGATACGCCCTTCGCTACTAATCCTAACTCCCTTGCGAGCCTCGATGATCTCCACTTGATTCTCCTCGGAGAAGCGACCCATCAGCGATTCGGTTTCCAGTTTTCCCCGGTCATCCACCACCGCCACATTCTGGTCCATCCGTACAAAACGCCGCTCGTAATCGAGCACCAAGGCCTCGCCGGTAATCAGCGTTTCCCCAGCAGCACGCTCGACCGTTAGCATTTCCTCCAATCGTTGGATAAGCAAGGAATAATCCTCCACAGCGGACTGGGCAACCTTCCGCGACGGCTCCGGAGCCGCCACGGCA
Organism: Pontiella sp.; assembly: GCA_029935255.1. GTDB lineage: Bacteria > Verrucomicrobiota > Kiritimatiellia > Kiritimatiellales > Pontiellaceae > Pontiella. The sequence continues at coordinate 343 of JAOZKS010000131.1, read as the reverse complement.
TCCGCCACAACCACCCTATCGATCAGCGGTTGAACATCGGCCCATTCCTCATCGTCATCCGTCGACCGTTCGCGTTTGGAACAAGCCAAGAGAAAGACACTGCAACAGAGCAGGATTCTGGAGAGGAGTTTGATCACAACTCAAGCTCCTTCACATTGGCTTTGGCCGCTTCCTTCACCAATACTTTTGAATCGTGCAGAATCTCGAAACGACCAGCCTCCGCCGACCACGTGAAACCACGGCCCACCACCGTCATGAGTCCAGATTCGATCAACACGCGCCCTTCCGAACGCGCCCGCCGTGTTTCCATATTAAAGAAACAGTGCGGCGAGAAAACCGTCAT
>JAOZKS010000478.1 GCA_029935255.1 Pontiella sp. | reverse complement strand
AGGGCCGCATCATAGATCACTTTCAGGCCATGCTTATCGGAAATCTCTTTTATTCGATTGACATCGCAAGGCGCACTGAACACATGTACGGGCAGAATTGCACACGTTTTATCGGTAATTGCGTCTTCGATTTTTTCAGGATCGATATTCCATGTCCCCGGATCAATATCCACAAAAACCGGTGTGCATCGCTCCCATACAATAATGTTTGCCGTGGCAATGAATGTGAACGGGGTCGTTATGATTTCCCCCTCTAGATCCATTGCACGAATGGCGAGTTGCATGGCACAAGTTCCGTTCGCTACACAAATGGTATCGGGTACGCCTTCATGCGCTGAGATCTCTTTTTCCAGCCGTTGCATCAACGGCCCATTATGGGTCATTACGCCACTCGTCCAGATCTGCTCTAGATATTCATTAAACTCTTCTAGTGGAGCCAATGATGGCTGTGTAACATATATCGATTTGTTCATTGTTGCTAACCAACTCCTGATTTCGACCGAATTTCTTCCAAAAGCCGTGATTGATCCAGCAGAAGGTTCCAGTCTTCGGCATAATCACCGCTTTGAATGGTTGCTGAAAACTTATTCCACATATTTATGTAGTGGTTATCGGCAGGAAGCAGAATCTCCTCTTTTTCGTTTTGTCTTTCAACGACGAGGATCGTCTCGAATTCCGGAGGTGCGGTAAACACTCGGTTCGTTGAAAGCTTCCCTTTAGTGCCAAGCAACTCAACGCGGCATTGGTAGAAATAGTCGAAACCGAAGGCCACCTGCGCCACCTGTCCCGTTTTATTCCGAAGCATGGCTTCCCCGTATTTGTCCACTTCGGTTTCCGTATCTATTTGAAGCGATGCGCCAAGTACTTCCAGTTCAGTTCCAAGCAGCAGCTGCGCAACCTTGGTCATATAGGCCCCTGCGTCAAGAAGAGCTCCGCCCCCTAGTGATTTGTTCCAACGGAAATTATCCTTGGGGAGGGGGGGGAATCCAAAGGTGCTCCGAACAAGGTGCACGTCTCCGAGTTTGCCGGATTCCATCAACCTTTTTATTTCCGACCATTGTCCATGAGTTTGGAATTGAAAGTTTTCTTCGATCAAAAGGTTGTTCTTTTTAGCCATGTCCAGCATCCGCTTTGCAGAGGCATGGTTTTGTGCAAAGGACTTTTCCACCAGCAAGTGTTTGCCTGATTCAAGGGCGGGAATGCACCAGTGCTCATGAAGCCCTGTAGGTAGCGGCATATAAATAGCATCGATATCATTACGGGTGAGCAATGCGTCGTAGTCGGCAACGGCATCGCAACCAAACTGCTCAGCCACCTGCTTCGCTTTTTCCTTATTGCGGCTTGCAACGCAAATCAACTGAGCAGTGCTGCACTCCACCTGAGCCGGAATCATTGCTCTTTGCGCAAATCCCGAACAGCCCATCATTCCTATTCGAAGAACAGACATAATCTTCCTTATAGAACAAGGCACAGGCTGGAGAGTAGACACCGTGCCTGAACATTGACAAAATTATTATACTTAATGAACTCCTTCAACTGGTAGGCCGTCATCCAGATATAGTTATCAGGAATCTCTTCTGGGAAATTGCCGTCTGCCTGCACAATGAGGTTTCGGTTTTCCTCTCGGTAAAACCGACCTCCTTCTTCTGACTGGAGCGTATCGAAATAAATTTGTTGCGGTTCTGCCTTCAGAACATAATTTACGAATGGCGGCCGTTTTTTAATCGACACCTGTTCATAGCTTCCTGTTAAGCACTGAACGGTAGGTGCCATTTCCACTACATCAAAATTGCCCGGCTCAACCTTTGCCTGAACGAGAAAATGCAATACGCCTTTGAACCGTTTGACCACGAAAGCAATCAGGCCCTGTTGATGAGGCATGACGAGCGGTTGGGTCCAACTGAACACTTCGCGACAATCCGCTTCCACTCGGCAGGAAATAACGCTGAAATATTTCCCCGTTTCGTGTCGGATTTCATCTTTAGTTTTGATCCATCCATTCACTTCCGCCAAAGGCATGCGTTCAATATCCAATTCATATTGGAATTTTTGTTTTGTGAACCAACTAATGATCTCTTCATTTGAGTGAGCTGATGGGCTGTTTTCATTCAAGGAGAGCAGTAGGGGCGTGTTTCCAACACCTCCAAATTCTTCGATCTGG
>JAOZKS010000130.1 GCA_029935255.1 Pontiella sp. | reverse complement strand
TGCCCGAGATAGCGCTTTGCCGGTGTCTCGTTGGAATAGTCTTCCGTACTGGAAAGTGGCGAGATCGACTCATACCGACTTGAGACACACTCCAGAGCCATGGCGTTGGTAACCGCATTCCCGCTCCATGTATAGAGCAGGGTTTGGTCGCTGGTGGTTAAGGCGGTGCTGGCGAAGGTGGTCGATGCCACATGTGCAACCGTTCCTGAACCGGCACGTAGAATATAGAGCCCTGATCGAGCCGTGATGGAGCCCGCAGCGACAACCCGGAAATCATACGTCCCGCTGGTTTGGACGATTTGATAGGCCATATACGAACAGGGATAGGGATCCTCAAGCGAGTTATCCACCTGCTCCAATGCGCCTGCTGTGGACGAAAAGGTGATGGGCGTGCTGGACGCCGTTTTGTTTCCGGTAAGCGCCAGAACCACCGCATCTCCAGCCTGAATGGATACGGTGTAGTCGTTGGTCATCACCGTGGAGCTCATACTCTGTTCCTGAAAGTCCTGAACCACCACGGAGGCCGAAGCCGCCGATGCACAAAAGATCACCGACAGAAAAACAGAGTTCATCAAACGGGCGGCCGAACCGCTTTCCCTCCCTTCGGTCAGGTGAAGCGGGACTACACGTTCTGCGACGAGATGCCATAAAGAATTATGTAGAGCTATCAAACGCATTGGGATTGCCTCGAATTAGTTAGACACTTCGACTTGGTAGAACCCCTGCTGCATATCCGCAGGGAAGGCAACGGGGCTTCCCGCAATATTGGACTGATTCGTCGTCCACGCGGCATCCAGCAAGTTGGTTTTCTGCAGAATGTTATAGGTTGATCCGGCCGCGTCGGGCCACACCAATTCGATATCCGTTCCGTTCACGCTTCCATCCAGTTCCGGCAGAACCCTGCTGGCCGGCTCCGGCATGGCGGACGAGGCTTTCAATCGGTCGCATCCGCCGCACTCGCTGGCATCGCGCGTGGATTTTGAATATTGATACATCAGCGCCTCGTATTCGGGATAGACGGCTAGGTTCACCGTTTCCATCGGATCGGTTTCATAGTCGTAGAGTTCGCGCGCCTGCACCCTCCCGGAGAAATCGATCCACTCGGTAAAGCGATAGCGATCGGTGCGGTAGGCATAGCCATAGGTTCCGCTTGCATAATGATTCATGATTCCGGTCTGAACCCGCGCCGACGGATCCGCCAGAACCGGAACCAGACTGCGCCCGGCCAACGGTCGCCCGTCAGGAACCGCTTCGCTTAACGGCTGCTCGGGGATCGGCAACCCGGCGAGTTCGCACAAGGTTGGATAGAGATCCAACAAACCGGCGGGCGCCCCCGTTTTCTCTCCTTCAGGATATCCCGGCGCACTGATGATGAACGGTACGCGGGTGGCCTGTTCAAGGTTGGTATGCTTGCCCCATTCGTTGTGGTCGCCAAGGTGGAAGCCATGGTCGCCCCAAAGCACCACGATGGTATTGCGGGTCAGCCCAAGGGCATCGAGCTCATCGAGCAGACGGCCCACCTGTTCATCGACATGGGAGATACAGGCGTAATACCCATGAAGCAGCGTCTTTTGCTGATCATCCGGCAGAATGCCGTCGGTGATCTGGATCGCATCCCCGCCCCCATCGGTTTCGAGATAGTAGCTTCCCCGCATTTCCTTGATGTTGTTGAAGGTATAGCTCGTCACATTGAGCATATCCGTCTGGAAGGGATGCGGCGTAAAATCATCGTGCTGATACAAATCCCAGCTGGACTTGGGTGCAAGAAACGGCAGGTGGGGCTTCTTGAAACCGACCCCCAGAAAGAACGGTTTGTCACCCGCGGCCAGGGTATCCAGGAAAGCGAGTCCTTCGGTGGCTATCTTTCCATCCGAGAAATCGGAGGCGGGTTGGTCTACACTTTCGGAGGCCAATATCAGGTCTTTACCCAGACTGGGCGAATAGGCTTTGGTACTGCCCACCCCGCTGGGCTTGATGAATCCGAGCGACCAGGAAGGTGGATCATCCACCGTGCCGCCATCTTCGTTGATCGTTCCTTCCGGGTTGATGGAGCCGACACAACGGGCATCATTAATCTTTCCGCTCGCGGCAGTTTCGTATCCATGATTTCTGAAATGCTGAGGAATCGTGACCAGGTTCGTCATGCCTTTTGAATTATCGCGCAGGCCATCGGCACTGATTCCGCGCATCTTGGTGAAGCCCATCACACCGCCCTGCTCCGGCATGAGACTCGTCATCAGGCTGGCGCGCGACGGACCGCAGACCGCCCACTGGCAATGCGCATTTTCAAAGAGCATGCCGCGTGCGGCCAACCGATCCATGTTCGGGGTTTGGATCAGCGTATTTCCATAGCTGCCCAGAATCGGGTTGATGTCGTCGATGGCAATAAACAGCACATTCGGCATGGGCGGATTGACGATCGGATCCATGACGGCCACCACGTTTATGGCAACGTTCGACGCACCGTCCTCCGTGAAATGTACTGCACCATTGAGATCGTTTGTCGTGGAAATTGAAAGTCCGTCCACCAAGTGAAGGCGGGTATCGCCTGCGGCGATCCGGGCATTGACGACATCACTCACGCCCTGCCGGACTTCCACGGCGGTTACGCCGCTTTCGAGGTCGTCGATGTTGGTGGTTGCGGTGAGCGTGGAGCAGAAGACCTCGGCGTTGGGTTGGTGCCCGCGAATATTGGCCAACATGGATTCGTAGCTGTTGGCTATCGTTTCAATGCTTTGGCTTCCCCCTTGCCAGTTATTGTACCCTGCGAGCACCCAGATGGCCTCCACGGGATCGAAGTGCTGAAGCAGGTCGGCCACCTCCGGGGCAATCTTTCCGCCGCCGACCGCCATGTTGAAGAGTTCCAAGTCCATGATATCGGCAGCAATATGCGGATAGGTCTGATAACTGGCTCCCTGTCCGGTTCCGTGGGAAATTGAATCGCCCAACACCACCATTTGTTTCGATGGATAAGGGTTTCCCGTTTCCAGCACTTCACCGTTTTTCAATTCCATCCGGGTGAGGATGGGATTGGACCAGTTGGGCAGAACCACATCATGGCGGACGAGCTCACCGGGAGCACTTTGGCTCGTCAGCGTAATCACAATATTTGACTCCACACTCGCAAAGTAAGGCGTATCCACCTGCGCTCCGTCTTGATAAAGCCCGAAGCGCGAGTTGCGGTTTTCGTCTCCGGGAATGTAGTCGAAATAAAGATTCACCGTGTCGCTGCGCGTGTAGAAGGAAAGCTTCGCACCCGTGGTGGTTTTGGCCCTAACCGGGTTCACATTCACATAGGAGTTTCCAAAATCCAGACGGTGGAAATTCAGGCCGACGCCATCGATGTTTTCAAACTTGGCTCCCTGCACATAGAGATTCGATGAGGTGAGCGGAACCGAATGAAACTCCGAATCCGTCACCACAATTTTAAGCGTCGCCGAATTGGTTCCGCTGATTCCATCCGTCACCGAAACCGTCCAGCTGTTGGTTCCAAGGTCGTCAACTAGCGGAGTCCCGGAGAGGACACCGCTCGTCGCCACGCTCAGCCAAGTATTCGTTGGCGTTACTGAAAAGGTCATTGGATCGCCATTCGGATCCGAGGCATAATCGGTGAGCGTTTCGGTATAGGCAACATCCTGAAGCGCGTTGGAAGCGACCACCGGATTGCTGGCAAATGTCGGAGGAAGCGGAGAAGCGCTTGGCTCGGCAAAGATCAACCCAACACCGCTTGAGGTCATTTTATCGGCATCCCCTTCCGAAAAGCCATAGGTGGAGGAAAAGGAGGAACCGCTAAAAGTTGCGCTGCACAAATTTCGTGTAGCGGCCGAATCGTTGTCCACATCCACATCGAGTGGAGTGACCGTCGACGTGCGGGCTCCGACGGCCTCGATCACGATACCGTCAGTCACATCACCCCCACCCCAACTATAGGACAAGGTTTGGTCGGCCTCGCTGTTGCCATCGAGGTTGATAAATTCCGCAGAGGCAAGAAAATCAATATCCCCCGAATCCGCACGAAGAATATACAGGCCACTTCGTCCCCAGAGAGTTGCTCCCGCCATCACCCGGAAGTCATAGCTTCCGGGCGTCTCGATCGTCTGATAGGCGGTATAGGAGGTCGGATAGGGATTCGAGGCGCGCGTATCGACCCGCGTTAGAGCTCCCGCCGTAGACGAGAAAGAAATCGGCGTGGCGGTGTAGGTTTTATTATCCGCCACCGTCATCACAACGACATCGCCCGCAAGAACGGAGACCGCATTATAGTCGTTGGTCATCACCGATGAGGTGAGCGCCTGACTCGTAAAACTTTGATTTACCAAGGCGGCCGAGGCTGTGCTGGCGAACAGGGTCGCCGCAGCCAATATAGTCATTGTTTTTTTCATGATTAGATTCCACCTATACGCCAGACACCATTCTCCGGCATCCGGCAACTTTAGTTATAACCCACCATTGAACAGATTCGTCGTGACCTGCTTCCAGTAAGGCCACATCTGTGCCGTTGGTGCCTAAATTATTATTCTCGTCCGTAAAATCCTCTACCCTAGCCACACCGCTGAACTTAAACGCGTTCTTGTTCAGCCTGACGGCAACCATCGCGCCCGGAACCGGAGCACCGACGGAATCCTCCACCTGCACGGTAAGGCTGGCCTTGCGGTGGGTGTCGATGCGACTTTCAGCCGCCGTACGCCATGCGATCGAGCTTGGCTTGACAATATTGCCGAGATCCGTTTTTTCCTGCGTGGTGAGCGTAATGCCAAAAGCCGTTTCGATCTGTGCGATTTCTGCAGAGGTCAGGGTTCCCGCTATGGACGGAATGCCCGTCAAAGCCAATCCGAGGATCAAACACGTTGCCTTCACTTTAAATATATCCTTCATAACAACCTTTTTTGCTTAATGTATATATCATATATATAACTTTTAAGAGCCGCCTGTCAACCGCCATTGCTGTATTGATTCAGAATTGATTGAGAATTGATTCCAAGCGAATAAGTAGTAGACCCCCAAAATAGATGGGTTGTTCATCAATAACACCCAATTAATTTGAATGGAATTATAACCACGAACCGGACGAATCATACGAATGCCGTATAACCGCTGAATTCTGTTTTCGTTGGATTCGTGGTTTGCTCAATATGAATCAGGTTAATCTCTTAATTAACCAGTAGAAAAAAGGGCGCATGCCTCGACTCCGAGGCAGAGCCCTCCTGAAAACAGAAAAGAAGAACCACGGATCTGCACAGATGGACGCAGATGATAGGTTCTCCGTAGATTTTTATGGTCGTTCGTAGCAGAAGGTGTAGCCCCGCTTCATCCGACCGAAAGGAGGAAAAGCGGTTCGGCAGCCCGGCTCAATAGGATCCCTCTGCGTAAGAAATCGTTTTTCACCCTATCGGGCGATGAAACGATACTACACCTTACGACAGGACCATGGAGTTCGGCTTTGCCACTCCGTCGTCTATCCCGATCTAATCTTTCCTTCTATAACCTCGCTCATGATCAGAAGGCCCATAAAAATCTTCGAAGAGCCATTCGTTTTCAGATTCTTGTTCGTTATGTGGGTAACAAGATGCCCATCCTGTACTTCCTGTGAATCCGGGCTCAAACTCTTCTGTCTAGCCCCTGCTCACCATAAAATTCCACATAGCGCCAAAAAACCAGCCCACTGAAAATCCTCTACCCAAAATCGGTCATCAGCTCGGCAATCACCGCGTTGACACCGTCATTCCCGAGCCGAGCATGTCCCCCGCAGGATTCGCGGATATAAAATGCCTGAGGCTCGTTCCCGGTAAATTGCGCGGATTCGCCTCGACTGAGCGCCAAAGCGTGAGCGATCATCCCTTTCGCAACATATTCGTAGGGAAGAAGCATGGTGCTGAGCGGGGGATCGGAGCGCAGGCCATTTGGATTGTTATTGTGCCCAAGCACAGCGAAGTCGCCGGGTACAGAGTACCCCTTGCTCATCGCGGCATCCATGAACTCGAGGGCAATTTCATCGTGGTAGGCAATCACCGCCACATCCCCTTTCAATGGAGATAAGCGTTTAAGAATCCGCTTATAATCCTTGGGACTACGATCGACCATTCCGATGAGATTGGGAAAATCCTCACGGTCGCACCACCGGCTGTACTGAAGGAGCTTGCGTTGGAAATATTCCGACCCCTCGCCATCGGGCCCTAACAGGGCAATATTTTGATACCCTATTTTTCGAAAATAGTTGCATTGCAAATAGGTATCGGAACGGCGCGCATCCGACTTGACCTGCGGATTCCAGTAGCAGTTTTCCTCCAGGCCATGCGTCGGATTGGCGAGGACCACCGGGAGTTCGCTGGCACGAATAAAATCGTGCAACCCGGCCGGACTCTGATCTTCACCGATCCACGGAAGGATGACGGCGCAGCAATTCTGCTCTAAAAACTCACGGGCGAGCGATGCCGAGTTGATATCTATATCGGTTACGGTACGGATATTAAGCTTGACCCCCTGTTCCTCGGCGGTGTGGTGCAGTTGATCAATCAGGCTGGTGACATAGTGCCCCCACTGCTTGAGCGGCAGCAACACGCCCAGTTTATCGGTGGCGCGCAAAACCTTATCGGCCGAAACCTTGCGTTTCTTAAAATCACCCGCCCGTTCGGTAATAAAGGTTCCGCTGCCGCGCTTGAGCTCAACGTACCCCTGTTCGGCCAAGGTTTCAAAGGCATGACGCACGGTGTGGTAGTTGCAGCCATACTGTTCGCCCAATGCCCGAACGCCCGGCAAGCGCATTCCCGGCGTTAGCTCGCCCTTTGCAATCCTGGCCAGAATTTGATCGCAAATTTCCTGATATTTATGCGGCGCAGTATCCAGCGCGGTTTCCAGCGATAAATCCAATGATGTTTCCAACGATTTGTCTGATGATTTCATATTCTTATCCTTCCCCCGATTCCAACAAACCTTTCTAAAGGTGATATAGTATCAAAACACAAAGATATCGGAAGATCTATAACAATCTAATCCTGCGCTCACAAAAAAGAGGTGCCGGAACAATCAGGCAGCCCTCGTGGATATGAAGCATAGCGCCGACGGGCGGTGCGGACGGCGCGCGCTTCCTACCTCGTCCTACTGGTATTCAATCTTCAGACGGATAAAATTTTGCCGTTCGTCCTGCATGGGAACGCGGTTGGTGACGGAACCAAACTCCGTGTCCAGCATGCCAACTCCAACCACCTCAACGCTGCCATTGGTCCATGGACCCGAGAGCAGGTCGTCGGTCAACTCGAGGGAATAGGTCAAACCGCGCGCCTCGGCATCGTTGCGCCTAGCATAGACATACTCGA
>JAOZKS010000477.1 GCA_029935255.1 Pontiella sp. | reverse complement strand
GGTTCGGAAACCACAACCTTCCTGTGGAACGGAAACCACATTATCCACGAAGAATCCCCGACAAGAACCAATAGTTATACATGGGGCATTGCTGATCATTTGGTTTCAGCATCCCTCAACGAATCGAATGTCTTTTACGCTCATGATGCCAATAAAAACATCACTGATCTTATTGATGAAAACAGTGTGGTGGTTGCTTCGTACGATTACGATTCGTACGGCAATCAGTTAATTGCCGCTGGAGCTTTAGCCAATATTAATCCATTTAGGTTTAGTAATGAGTTCTATGATTCTGAAACCGGATTGGTGACGTACAAATACCGTCCGTATGATCCAGTCCTTGGAAGGTTTATCAGCAACGACCCAATTAGGGAGAGAGGGGGAATAAATCTTTACGAGTTTACAGGAAATGACCCAGTAAATCATCTTGATCGAAATGGATTATTTAAATTCAAAGTGGTATCTCAGACGGGAGATTTGAGTGGAGTGAGTTTAGAAGCACTAGAACAAGCTCAAGAGGTTACAGACGAAAATAACATTGTTATTGTAGCGCAAACCATTGGAAGTCACGAATTTAACGAATCTGACTGGCGATTTGATAGCTGTGCTGTTTATATTAATTTGCGAATATTCTTAGATAAAAACTTACTATGGTCTGCTCGTCCATCAAAAGGAACTCATGTTGTTTACTTTAAACACAAGAGTGCATTTGATGGCTCGGGGCAATTAGGAGATGATCAAAATGGCCTGATGCCTAGAGGAGCGGCTCTTGCTCATGAGCAAGGTCATGCGAGAGCATGGCTAAGAAGCATGTTGCCGTTAATGAAGATGAGAATAAAGGAGAACGATAAGGGGTTGTCCTATCGAGAGCAGAAGAAAATATATAACAAGTATTTTAACGAACTTAGGTATGATCAAATTCATGATGAGCTCAGTGCATCTCTGTCTAACATAAAAACAAGGAAGTGGTTTGAGGCTCGTCCAACAACATATAAGCCTGTTTCTGTAAATATATTTCAGAGACCCCGTCCTGATTATGCTTGGGAGATTGCCCAATGAAAAAATTATCGAAATGTGGAATCGCTTGTTTTTTTCTTTTGGGGATGGTGTTTCTTTGCAGTGCATTGCTTTTTCTTGAGATCACTCCTTTCTCGCTAATTAGAGGCAAGAGATTCGAGGTTTTATTCTATAGTTTCATTTCTGTTGAAAAGCCCAAGGTGCTGGAGATCGTCGGAGTTAACGGCGATATAATTAAAATAAACTCATCAGGGATAGTTTCATTAAATAATGAAGTGGTATGTAGCAATGCCCCTCCTCATGAGTTGTTTGGAAAATTGTATAATCTTGGCCTTTTTTCAATTAATGATCGGGAGTTTGATCAAAAACTCAGGGCGGTGAATTTTCATGAAGCGCAAAAAAAGAAAAATGGAGATGAGAGTCGAGTCATCAGTTTTTATGTAGAGGAAGAACTCGTACACCGTCTTTACTATTGGAATCGGGACTCTAAAGTTGACCCCTTAAGGTCTCGAGTGATTCATGATTCCCTACGGGAAGTAGAGTTGTTTTTAAATGCATGTGAAGTGCTGGATGATAAGAAATATTTTTGGGTTGGGTATCTGGGGCGAGAATGAACCCACGCGCCAAAATGAACCCACGCGCCAACCAACCGCATTGGACGTGCCAACCGGTGTGAAATATGAAGTTAGGTAAAGGTTGCTGCTACAGAGACAATGTCTCTTCACTCCGACACGATGTGTCGGCCTTGAAGTCGCGGTCGCCTTGCGCTGGCTTGGACTTTGCACTCTTTCAATCTCGGCTATGAACACTCAAAAACAGAAGGAAGCCGATTTCGTTGTTTTGGGTTTCCCCCGCGCCCCCTTCCTTTCCCTTGTCCGCACCGATTGGGACGACTCGATATGGCAGGGAGCGTTAGCGACCGCCGACACCACTGAATGGATCTACGACCCTGCCACCAGCCTTCTGACTGATAAAATCTATGCTGATGGAAATGGTCCAAACTATACATATTGTCCTGACGGTAAGCTCAAAACCCGAACATGGGCACGGTCCGACGGCGGACTGCCTTTAACTACGACCTACGGCTACTATGCGACCAGGGAATTAGAATCCATAGATTACTCAGATTCCACAGATGATATTGACTATC
>JAOZKS010000476.1 GCA_029935255.1 Pontiella sp. | reverse complement strand
GGATCACCTATTGGAAATCGATGGTTTCGCGAAGTTGGCCAAATCCAGGTGAACGCCCCATTTGGCAATCTGATTTTTGGGATACCCAACTGCGAAAGGGCGATTCGTATAGTGAAAAGTGGAGGTATGTACGCAATAACCCGACCAGAGCGGGGCTGGTTGTCACGGCGGACGATTGGCCATATCAGGGCGTTGTGGAGACCTTGTTTTGGCATGATTGAAAAACACATGCATGGAGGGCGACGCTCCGTCGGAGCCGCGAGGAACAGGGCGCGCATATGGCTCGGACGGAGCCTCGCCCTCCGGAAAGAATTCGCCACATCGATCCGCGTCTACAATAAAAAACCCCGCCTGGGTTCAGACGGGGTTTTTCTGTGGGCGGCTACGATTTAAAATTCGTAGAGGAGGGCGCCGCTGAGGGTTGTCGAGGTAAAGGTTTCGCTGAGCTGCACGTCGATGTCCGCACGCAACTGCCAAGCTGTTTTCCCTTTGGTGACAAAACCAGCACCGAGCTGGGCAACATCTGCATCGGGGGAACGCAGGATAAACTGGCCCGGGAGTCCGGAGTCGATGAGTGTGTAGCCCACCGTTTCTTCATCGTCGTTGAACTCGTGCAACCAGTAGGTGCGCAGTTGGAGTTCCATATCTACCTTTTTTCCTTCCTTCGGGAAAATCAGCGATGCGCCGAGGGTGGACTGATAGCTCCAGCGATCATAGGCCGCAACATCTTTGGCCAGCGCGTTGGGAGATTGTTCCGTATAGGCATCCTGGTCGAACTGGCTGACCTGAAGGCCGAGCAACGGACGAAGCAGAGCGCCGGAGGGCTCGTCCTCGAACTGATACCCACCACCCAGATAGAATGCAGTTTGGGAAGCATCCACGTTGGACGTTACATCGAAATCCGTGCCGGATGTATTATCCATATCCGTCAGGCCGTAGCTCACGACGAGGTCGCCAAACCAATCCTTCGTGCCATAGTTGGCGTAGAGGATTCCATAGCCAGTGGTGGCATCGCTCTCATCATTGTTTTCACCTTTCAGGTTGGAACCTGCATACCCGCCGGCAAGTCCAAATAGCCAATCGCCGAAAGCCTGATCCAATCCAAGGACGGTCCCGTAGGATTGTGCATCATAGCCATCCACATAGCCGCTTCCTTTATCCTCGTTCCGGCTACCAAAACTACCATAGACCTTGGCCCAACCCTGCAACCCCTGGTCGGCCGCATGCGGTCCGGAAACCCCGTTGGGTTTGGGGAGGGCACCGTCGTCAGATGTTCCATGGAAAGAAGCACCCCGAGCCCGAACCTGGTCGATCCCCCCAAACACCCCTTGGTTGTGCGCGTAGGAGGGGAGGCCATAGACATACATCTGTTCCATCTGAAGTTTTCGTTCCGAGTCGCTACTCATGGCGGATAAAATTTCCACTTGGTTCGATGCCGCCACATTGCCTTCCGAGGCGAGGCGATCGATTTCCTTGGCAATCTGATCCAGCATACTATCGGGGTCGATCCCGCCACCGTCGGTGATAGAGCGACGTGTGAATGTGGCGTATATGTTTTGATTTGTTTCCCATAGGTTGTAGTTGACCAACGACCCACCCGCATTTTCAAGAGCGCCCAGATCAGTCGTGGTGGCATTCGTGACACTGCCCACGATCAGCGTGGAGGATTCTACGATTCGATTGGTGTAGACCTTGGCAATATCAAGTGTAGCTACGGCATCGAAACCAAACTTGGCCCCCGTCTCAAACTCGGCGGTATCGGTAACCCGCAGCAATCCGGCGTTGGTGCCCGATGTATCGGTGTAGATGTTCAGGTAGGCACCGTTGGCTTGATAATAGTTTTGCGCATCCACTATGCCGCCGGGGCCGATGGTGAGGCCGCTCGTTCCCGTGGTGTTGCGGTTGTGGAGCGTCGTGCCGACCAACAGCTGCGCGGCGTTGTTCACGGTGATGCTGTTGCTAACTCCGCCTTCATGCCAAAACCCACTGTCCATCGTTCCGCCAATAGCCACATAGCCAGTGCTATCCAGCAGGGAGTTGGTCCCGGTGATCAAGATGGAGTTGCGATTGCCGCCTTCTCCGAAATTGCCATACTTGAAATCACCAATCGAAGCGCTTTTCACAAACGCCTGACCACCGTTGGTAATGATCAAGTGGTTGTCTGGGT
>JAOZKS010000475.1 GCA_029935255.1 Pontiella sp. | reverse complement strand
CGTTTTCCACAGCCCCTGCCAGTGCCGAACCGGTTCCCGTGATACTGGGAACCGTCCCGATGGCAGCACCATCGAGCCCGCCCGTCAGAGTAAATTCTTCCAACGCCACCCAAACCGGAACTGGAGCAGGACCAGGAATCAGCGTGACATCACCGAGCACCACCACGGTCGTCTGATTGCTCGAAAGCGTAAGCGTGGTGGGATAGTCGGTGCCATTATAGGAGACGATAATATCATAGTCACCCTTAAAGGCGCGTGCGGAGGCCGCCCCGGAGACATCCGTTATTTCGTTCATGTCCGTCATGTAGCGAATGCGGTGCACATAATACCACACCAGCCCGTTCGGGGTGGGATGCCCGCTGAGATCCACCAACACAGAACTAACATCGCCTATCGGATTCCAAGCACTCAGGCCGGTTACCAGCGGATGGCTGTAGTACTGAATCATCATTTCATCGGTGATCTGCGCCCGCTCCTCATCGGTATAGGTATACGTTCTCCAAGTAACATCTGGACCAGAATCCACCACCTCGAATTCCGTGCCGACCATTTCCAGCCCGTACACGTTTCCCCATTCTTCCAAGCGGTCATAGATCAGTTGCGGGTCGCGCCGCTCCGATTTAATCCGGCTCTGGAAACCGATACGATCGAGCCGCCCGCCGTCCGCAATCAGCTGATTAATATTGGCCATATAGCGATCGCGTCGCCCCGTGTACCAACCCGGAGTGAGCGACTCCGTCATAGCCGAGATAATCTGAAAATCGTTGATCAACAACTTGCAATCCGGCGAAACCATATTGCTTTCTGCAATGTCAAACCACGCTGCCATTTCCTGATCACCCAAAATCTGCATTAGAAGCGAGTTACCCAGCGTTTCATTGATCACATCCCACTCATAAACATCCCACTGGCTCACCCACTCAAGAATCTCTGCATCGACCTCCGCCTTCAAGGCATCTTTATCCGCCTGAGTACGAGCACTGGCCTTATAGACATCCACCGCGCCGAGCACATTATATGAGGCATAGTCTGATGTATAGACACGCGAAAGATGCCTCCCGTAGTCCACACCAGACACCGCATCGGGATCATCCAGTTTCGAAACAGAGCCGGTACCGGGCCACATGAGCAGATGCCCGCGCATGGGAAGATCGTTGGCCTGTGCCCAGCTCATCAGTGCCGGTATATATGAATGGTTACCCACCAGGTTCGGCTTAAGTGCATTGCCCGTCCCTATCGCATTAAACATCGACAACACCCGATCCCTATAGTCATTCGTCGACATGTTCAGGTTCCCACCCGCATCGACGAAAGCCCTCGGCGAAACCATGCCGCCAAATTTAAACGCGTTGCTACGTAGCTTCACTGCCACCTGCGCATCCGGCACCGGCGTACCCACGGAATCCACCACCTGCACATCGAGATCGGCCTTGCGGTTGAGATCGATCCGCGCATCCGCATCGATGCGCCACTGGGGGTGCGGCTCGTCCGGTTTCACCACCGCCGCCAGATCGGTTTTTTCCTGAGCCGTAAGCGTGATCCCGAACTCGGTTTCGATCTGGGACACCTCATTGCTTGTGAGCGCAGCCCCTTCCGCCAGATTGGCAACAAACACGATAACCATCGAAAAAAACACGGCTCCGGCCGACTTAAAAACAGTACGCGCAACACCCATCATAAAATATCCCTCATTTTCTTCTTAAGACACCAAAAACCAAGCCACGTTCAACCCCCAAAAACCCTCCAAACCCGAAGGGGTTTCGGCTCCTTCAAACCCAAACCTATTAATACTCAACCCGCAGGCGGATAAAGCCTTCCTCACCCAGCGAGGGAACACGGTTGGAATACCGGATACCTTACTGGAGAGACGACCTCTGTGTCGTCCTAACGGCAGAACGAAACAACACCTTGGCTTCGGGAAGGACGACACGGAGGTCGTCCCTCCATACACCCCTATTTCCAATCAACCCGCAGACGAATAAAGCCTGCCTCGCCCAGCGCGGGAATGCGGTTGGTGATGGAATCGAATTCCGCATCCAGCGTACCTATTCCGATCACTTCCACCCGACCGTTGCTCCAGACATTGGAAACCAGATTCGAGGAGACCTCCAGCGAATAGGTCAAACCGCGCGCCTCGGCATCGTTGCGCCTAGCATAGACATACTCGA
>JAOZKS010000474.1 GCA_029935255.1 Pontiella sp. | reverse complement strand
GATTTGGGAAGCTTGTTCCTTCTGCATACGGATCATGTCTTCCTGTAGCTTTTTCGCCACGATCACCATTTGGAAGGGTTCGACAAAGTGCAGATCTGGCGGCTCGATGAAACCTGCCCTTGGATGACCGCCGCCGAGTCCGTGAAGCGCTACTCGCCGGAAATCCGCAATGCAGGGCAGTGGGGGGCGGAGCTGGAATCTCCCCTGCAACGCTTCGCCCGGCTGATCATGGTCCATAACATTTCTTTCGAGCGGGTTCCCGACCGCGCCCTGCCGCAGATCCTCGCCGACCACCGCACCGTCAAGGTCATCAAGCACCAGATCAAGATTCAGCTTGAAGGCCGCACCTATACCTTCTTCGACAAGGACAGCCCCTACCTCTGCTCCAACGACGCGGAGTATCTGGCCTACTATTCCGGCACCGATCCAGAGCATCTCTACCTGACCGATGGCGAGGGTGCTTTCAAGTGCCGCCTACCGCGCGTCGACAAGGTGCGCCAGGGCGACGTGGATGCGATGAAAAAGGCGCTGGCCGAAACTCGCCACACGCTCAAGAAAACCATCGCCACGATCAATTCGCGCGATAGCCGGATCGACAAGACCCGCAAGGCTGCTGCTGCAAACGAAGCCGCCATTGCGAAATATCAGGAGCTCCAGACCATTGCCATTGCTCCCGACACCGCCCCGGGCACCGGCAACATAACCGGTGTGACCTCGGCCCTCAACGACTCACAGGACGAGGTCTATCAGGAGCGGCGGGATCAGGAGCGGGAACTGGTGCGGATCCGCAAGCAGCGCGGCAGCATGGCCGACATCTATCAGGATGAAGAGGACGACTCCGAAGAACCCGACGAGGTTGCCCGCCCAGCAAGCGGTAACCTGAATGATATTTATGGAAATGAAGATGACTAAAAACCAGACCGGCTAACGCTGGGACGACCAACAGGAGGCAGAATGAAAGCAGGACCCACACTCAAGGCCAACGAGGTGCAGCGCGCCCACAAACTCGCACTTAAAGAAGGGCGCGTGACGCTTGAACAGGCCGAATCTATTTATTGGCTATACACCTTTGCCGTTGAAAAAGGGTTGAGCAATGCGCGGGTGGAAACCCTGCTGGGCTATAAGACCTCGGTCTCGCGCATCTACAAATTAGAGTATGAAGCGAAACTCGACAACATTTGCACGAAGATCGATACGCTCAGATCGGATCAGGAGATTATCGAAGAGCGCCTTAAGTTTGGCGAGAATACCTTTGTTGAGAATAAAATCTGGACAGCCATCGAGGATACCTGCCACTCCGCGCGGATCTCGCAGACGATTGCCAGCATCTGGGGAGATAGTCAAACCGGCAAGAGCGAATGCCTCAAGCGCGTGGCCCAGCTGAACCCCATGCGAACCACCTATATCGAGCTTGATTCAGGGATGACGTTCCGCGAATTCCTCCAGCTCGTGGCGCGCCGCCTTAACAGTCCGCACTCAGGTTGCATCGGCTCCATTCGCCAAGGCATCTATGAGGCGCTAACCCCACAGAGCTTGTTGATTTTTGATGAACTCCATAAGCCGCTGATCGCCTCGGGAAAAACCACGAAGATTAAGATTGTTGAAGCCATCCGTGATTTCCACGACAAGGCCGGATGCGGGGTCGTTATCTGTGGCACCAATACGCTGCGCGACGAATTCACCAGCGGCATGATTGCGGGTGTCTTGAAGCAAACCTACAAGCGCGGGGTGATTAAGGTGCAATGCCCGCCCGTCCTTCCCCTCAAGGAGATCTGGAAGTTTTCCGACTCCTACGATCTGCCACGCCCGGCGAAAGGATCCGACGAGCATAAGCTGGTCCAGCGGATCAACACGGTCAACGGCATTGGTATGCTCACCAAATACCTGCGCGACGGATCCCGCCTCGCCGCAAACCGCAAGACGAAATACACATGGAAACACTTTATTGAAACCCACGACATCCTGCTGCGCTACAGCCACGACGGATGGTGGAACGACTAAATAAAAAACAAACCAGGAGGAAACATGACCTATTCAATTACCACGCTAACAAAGCCGGGCGGAGGCTCGGAGTATGGAATCCAATGGCAGGGGAAGTTTGATCCCATTGCCGTCTGCGGCGAATGGCGCGATGCCCAGCGCATCTGCGATGCGCTCAACGGAGTTAACCCC
>JAOZKS010000473.1 GCA_029935255.1 Pontiella sp. | reverse complement strand
ATTGCGTCGATCATGCTGTTTACCCTGGTTGGGGCGCAGGTGGATGTTTCGCTGGCATGGAATACGGGGCTCGCGGGGCTTGGGCTGATTGTTTGCGGTTTGGTTGCGCGGAGCGCGGGTGTATTGATTTCTCTGATCAAAAGTCCGCTCACTTTGCAGGAACGTCTTTTTGTTGTCGTGTCGTACTGGCCAAAGGCCACGGTTCAGGCCGCGATCGGTGCGGTGCCGTTGATGGCGATGAAGGCGGCAGGAATGCAGACCCCCCCCGGCGATGTCATCCTAGCGGTTGCTGTGATGAGCATTGTCTTTACCGCACCCCTAGGCGCACTGGCCATCAAACTAGTCGGCGAGCGCGTGCTCCAATTTGCGCCGGAATCCAGCCCTTCCGTCTTGGATGAAGCTTCTGGGACAGCACACTCATGCTAGTAGTACAGTCCGTAGGGCATGCTGTAGTTTTGCAGCACGGCCCCGCTGCCAAACAGGGCCATAAGCGTTAGTACTCCCGCAATGAGTGTTAATATGACCACGATGCCCCAAAAACTTTTTTCATGAAGCAGGTGGCCTGTATAACGCGCGGCCTTTACGCTCCCGTCATGAAAATGGTGCATCCAGTGTCTCATGGTCGTTGAAGTATGCATAGGAACCTCCTTTTTCGTATCTCCTTAGACCGCATTTGCTTGTGAATGATCAATGCAACCTCAAGTTAATTTTGTTTTCCATGCCGTAGCTTTCTGGAGATGTCCATCACGCATTTTATCCAATTCGCGGAACACCTGTTCTCGATAAGCCTATACTCGATAGGATCACTTTTTATCCTTAATTGGCTTGAATTGATCGAGGCTCTATATAGTCTGTTACGGATAGCACTTTTTGCGTGCCGAGCTAATCGCTTCCAAGAGGATGGGATGATCAGTTTTCTCCAGCATGCGGGTTCTGTTGTTTTGCAGTAATGAGGATTTGAGGGGTATTTATGATGCTAAGATTTCGTTCATGTGGGAAGTTGATTCGTTTCTTCCTGTTACTGTCCTCGTTCGCGGCGGTTTCCGCCGTTGCTCAGGATTATGGTTCGATGGGGATTTCCGATGTGGTCGGCGCTGCCGATTCCAGATTGCAGCGTGGCGATTATGCCGGAGCCATCGCGCCTCTTGAAGAAGTCATTCGTCGTATTCGGAAAACGACCGAGAACCCGCAGGAACTCGAAACCCTGCAGGGTTGCCGCTTTCAGCTTGCACGTTCGTTCTACCAGATCGGCGATTCAGCGTCTGGGATGGAGATTCTGGAAGATTATTTGGAACAGGAACCGCGCAAGCAGGAACGCATGGCGCTTCGATTGATGGCTCAGGGTTTCTTCGAAACTGAAAAGTGGGAGCAGATCGAAAAAGTCGCCGGTCGCCTTCTGGGGTTGGAGGATCTTGAGCCGGAAGACATTCTTAATGCCAACCTCTTGCTTGGTCAGGCCCTGTTCCGTCAGGAAAAATGGGTGGAATGCATCAAGCCTCTCTCCTTTACCGCGAATAACAGTAAGGATGAACGTACACAGGGCCTAACTCAGATTATGATTGTTCGGGCTTTGGTGGAATCAGAAAATTGGCGGGAACTCTTTGGTTGGATTCCGAGGCTCTACCGGACGGATTCCAAGTATGACATCACGTTGAACCTAACCCTGATGAAGGCGGGTAAAGCCCGTTTCGATCAGGATGACTACCTGAATTCGCTGCTCCTGTACCGCATGGTGCTTCCGCGGGATGTGTTGGTTGATTTTGCAAATGGTCGGATTTCCAGGCTGGCCAAAAAGTTGGCGGCCGATGTGAAAATCGGCATTAAGGATTCAGAACAAAAAGAGCGTCAGGCGGAGCTCGATGCAATCAGCGACTCGATGAAGATTCTGAATGATCTTCCGCCTTATGAAGATGAGGTGACTTTCCGCATTGGCCAGATCTACGCTGAAGTGAAGCGCTACTGGGAAGGATTTGTACTCTTCGATAAACTCTATGAACAGGATCGTACGAGCGATATCGGCGAAGCAGCAATGTTGCAATCGGTACTGATTCTTTATGATGTGCAGGAATTCGACCGTGCCGAAGGCCGGATTCTTCGCTATTTGGATGAGCGCATCGACGGACAATATGCACGCACGCTGCTTTCCATGATGATACGTGACAATCTTGTTAA
>JAOZKS010000129.1 GCA_029935255.1 Pontiella sp. | reverse complement strand
TGGAAATATCAGCAAAATCGCTTTTCATATCATCGGTATATTCTTTGTAGATCGGGAGCGGCCAAAGGCGCTCACCTGCGGTTGCACCAGAAGAAATTAGTTTTTGCGTGAGCTTTTCGTCGTTGCCAAGCACGGCGGCGGCGGCGGATCCAAGGGCCATGATGACTGCACCGGTCAGTGTGGCCAGATCGACGATGGCGGCAGGTTTGAAGTCGATGGCCATGCCTATGGCATCGACGAGAACGAGGCGGCCCTCGGCATCGGTATTGAGCACTTCGATGGTTTTTCCTTTATAGGCCGTAATGATATCGCCAGGGCGGATGGCATCGGGTCCTGGCATGTTTTCGGCGGCCCCGAGGATGCCGATCACGGGGGCTTTGACGTTCATTCGGGCAATCATCTGCATGGCGGTGAGTACGGCCATGCCCCCGCATTTGTCATAGCGCATCCAGCCCATGCCCCGACCGGGCTTGAGTGAAATCCCGCCGGAGTCGAACGTGACGGTCTTTCCAACGAGTACGATGGGTTTGGCTTTCTTGTCGGTTCCGGCATGCTTGAGGACAATCATCCGTGCGCCTTTGGCACTGCCTTGGGATACGGCCAGAATGCCGCCGCAACCTTTTTTTGCGAGCTCGGCATCACCGAGTATCTGGCACGAGAGTCCGTTTTCCCGGGCCATCTTTTTTGCCCATTTGGCGATGTTTTCCGGAGTGGCATCGCTTCCCGGGTCGTTGGCGACATCGGCCGTGGAGAGCAGGGATGCGCCTTGCGCTTCGGCCGTTTTTATGGCCGTGCGGTCTTTCACTGTTCCGGCGAAGGTGAGGGAGGGATTGGCTTTCTTTTTCTGAGTGGTCTTGTATTTGGAATATTCGTAGCTGCCCCAGCAGGCTCCGCGACCGGCAAGCAGCTGGTAGTTGGCTTCGGATACGCCTTTAAGCTTAATGCCGGAGGCTAGGGCGAACGATTTAAGCCCTGCGGCGCGTCCAGCGCGTATGGCGGCGGCGGCGGCCTGTTCGAGCAACCCGTTATGAAAGTCTTTGGCCTCGCCAATACCTGCGGCAATGACCTGTGTTCCGGCGATTGGAAGAAGGACGGTTTGTCCTGCAAGGCCTTTGAATGCCGATTTTTTAAGCAGGGATTCAAGTTGCTTTGCCAAGCGGGCGTTGCCGGCGGGAAGCAGGTTGTTCGATCCTTGGAAAAAGACGACGAGCGCATCTTTTTTTTGTTCGGCGAGGGGGGCTGGTGAGATCGTTATTTTCATGTTTATAATCCTTGAGGAAGCTTGGCTTTTGGATTTGCAGGGCGGTTGTTCACGGCGTATCCGGCGAGGGAAATGGCCTCTTCGATATTCATGGATCGAGTGGTGCTGCTTTGGTAGTCCACGGTCAAAATATGCGTTTCAAGATTGTAGGAACTATCGACTATGCCGGGGACTCTCTTGATTTTTCCTTGAATGTATGCGGCGGATGCCGGGGTGTTCATTTGGGGTATGGAATAGTCGGTCGTCTGGACTTCCGCCCGGAAGCAACCGGGTAGGAGCATGAGCACGGTGGTGGAACATATGATTAGATAATATTTCTTCATTCGGGATTTCCTTGTAGTGGGTGTGAAATGCTGGGGACTATAGTTCATGCATTATTTGATATCTATAAATTTCTTGCCACTTCGGCGGGGAACGGAACCCTTCCTGCATGAGGTAGCGGTAGCGCTCGACCTGAGTGACGAGCTTGGGGAAGATTTCATCGAACAGATAGGTGAACTCGGCATAATTGGCATCGGCTTCCACGAAGCGGCCCTGTTGCTGGTAGGCGAGTCCCAGCGCAATCATCGAGCCCGGACTGTCGGGATATTCCTTGCGGGTTTCGGCATATAAAACCGAGGCTTGTTTAAAATTCCCGGTGACCATCATCAGGTTGGCCGTGTAGACCTTGGCCATGGTGGCTTGTTCGGGGTAGTACGCAATAATCATTTGCCCGTTGGCGATGGTTTCGAGTGCGTTTTTGTTGGCATAGGCACTGTTCATTTGCGCTTCAAGGGTCAGGAAGGGGGGGGGCTGCTGCCTGAGGTCGTATAGCACATGAATGCTGAAAATGGCCATTACGGTGATGAGAATCACGGCTAGGTCGAAGCGATTTGTGCGGGTTTTTCGCAACAGTTTGAATAGTCGGCCGGTAATGGCTCCTTTGGCATGATAGCGGTAGTTGTGGGTTTCCTGAAGATTTACGATGTAGGCTGCGGTGACGGGGTCGAGCTTAAGAGCGTGTTTCTCTTTGATGGAGAGGGTCTGCCATTCAACAAAACCTTGCAGTGTGATCCGTACAAAGTCGCTGGTGAGGCTTCCGTGCGGGTCGACGGTCTTGAGCGTTTCAAGCACCAGAAGCTGCTGGATTAGTGAAAAGGAATAGGGAACAATGGCCGCTTTTTTCCATGAGAGGACGCTAAGGCCGCCGGGCAGAGTTCCTGATTCCTTGATCCGATCAAGAATAATGGTTTTCTGGCGGAGAGGCAGTTTTTTCCAGAGGAGTGGAATCAGGGTAGGGAAGCCTTCGATGGTAGCCATGCGACCTCGGATGATGGCATGGCTAAATTGCCCGGCCTCCTCATTCCAGAATTGGGTTTGCAGGTTGTTTTCGAGCGTTTCGCGCTCTTTGGAAAAAGAGGGCGGACTTCCGGTGTGGGTTTCGGTTGCTTTCTGGAGCCGGTTCAAGGCCTCGATCTCGGTAAGCAGCAGGACGGTGAGGTCGACGGTGGACAGATCGGTTTCGTAGGTGTTCGGGGTGAATAGTTCATCGCTGTTCTGCCAGCAATGCAAACCGCGGCGTTTGGGGTCGAAGTGGTGAAGCAACCACTGAATGTGCCGACGGAGAAGGGGGATGATTTCGGCAAGGAATAGCGGGTCTTTTCGAATCTTCCACACATTTTCAGCCGTCTTGGCGAGGAGTGGTTTCGGGGCTTCCAGTATGGTAAAGGTTTCGTGTGGCGAATAGGCCACAGGGATGGCTCCTGAACTGGTCTGAAGTTTTAGGCAACTGCGTACGAGATCCTCTGCAACATTGATGTCGAGATGTTTCCAGGCCAAGGTCAGAGCGCAGAGTTCATTGGTATTGAATTGCGGGGTGGCTGAGGAGGGGGACTGACTCCACGTTCCTGAAATATTCCCTTCCGGCGGTCGCAGCGCACGCATCATGCTCTCGGCGCTGATGACGGCCAGCGAGTCGTGACGATTCATCTCGGCGAACAGTTTCGTTGCCCCGGCGCGGTGTTCGAGTTCATCGGAGAGGTAGGCTTCGAAATCCTTTGCGAGATACGATTCCGCCAGTTGGGTGGCATCGTTGAAGATGCGGGCTTTGGTGATCAGGCAAAATGAGCCCTCGCGGATGGCGAGCAGGGCGGGAAGGGTGTCACTTTCCAACCATTGAACCCCTTCTGTTTCTTCGAGGGCTAAGTCTGAAATAAGCACGGGAGCCGGGATATCGGAAAACCGTCCCCATAATACGCCCGGCTCCGGAGTCGCCACCTCGGCCAAACACCGGTGTTTCCCTTGATTAAAATAACCGCAAAACCCGTTGAACAGTATGTTGAAGTGGCTGTTTTGGGGAATCGGAATTTGCAGAAACCACTCGGGTGTTTCAAGGTTGGGGGCAATGCGCCCGGCAATTTCCAAGGTCTGGAAAAAATAACCGGCATTTTTTTCGCGGAAGGTTGTTCCGCAACCACGCGGCTCCAGCGTCCAGTCAGAAAGCCAAGGATGGGCTGGGTAGGATTGGAAATTTGAATTCATCGGGAAATAGTGTTTGTTGCGCCAAAAATCTGCAAGCGAAATTACTCGGAAGGAACTCTTATAATAAATTTCTCTAATTGCGTTGACGGGCGGGGATAACTTGCTATTAATTCCTCCCTTTCACACCTATAATGGGTGAACTGTGTATTTCTATAATTGAAGGAGCCCTATGGCCACTGCAAAGAAAAAGCCCGCATCGAAGAAGGTCGCCAAAAAGAAGGCGACGAGCAAAAAAGCACCAAAAATCCCTGCGGCAAAAGCGAAAACCAAGAAATCTACGACGAGTAAAAAGGCCCCTGCAAAAAGCGCCAAGAAGGCTCCCGCGACCAAAAAAGCACCAAAAAAGACCACCCTCGGGATGGGAAAACAGGCTGCGGCACCGGATAAGAAGGCTCCTGTGGCCAAGAAAGTCGTCAAAAAGAGGGCCACCAAAAAAACGTCAGCCAAGAAGGCTCCCGCCAAGAAAGCCCCGAAGAAAGCTCCGGTCAAAAAGACACCGCCGAAAAGTGCCAACAGTATTGCGATCGAGGAATCGACTGCCGTTTCGCTGATGGATCGCGAGGAGCGCAATGATCGCATCAAGGAATTGATGGCTTTGGCCTCCGACCATGGCTTCTTGACGTTTGAAGATATTAATGAAGCGTTTCCCGAAGATATGGTGGTGGTGGAGGATATCGATAAAATTGTCGGCCTTCTCCAAAGCATGGAAATCGACATCATCCGTCAGGACGATGTGGAGGAATACCAAGCCCGGATGGAAAAAGAGCAGGCGGATAAGCAGAGCGCACGCAGTGATGTGCTCGACGACCCGGTTCGCATGTATCTCAAGCAGATGGGGCAGGTTCCTCTGCTGACCCGCGAGCAGGAAGTCGAAATTTCCAAGCGCATTGAAGAGGCCGAGATTGCCACCACCGGCATGTTCAACCGCCTCGGCTGCGCCACCGACGCCTATCTCGGCGTGATTGCCCGTCTTGAACAGGGCAAGGAACGGTTCGATCGTATTATTTCCGACAAGCATGTGGAATGCCGCGAAGACTATTTTAACGACCTGCCGAAGGTGCTCAAAGGGATCGAACGCAATGGCGACCTAAAGCTGAAATATTTTGGTGAGTATGTCAAAGCGAAGAAGGGCAGTGCCGAAGAGAAGAAGGCCATGAAAATGTTCGATAAGGCGCAGGTGCGCTTGACCGAATATTTCCGGCAGCTTCACTTTAAGCAAAAAGCCATCGAAGACATTGTTCCGGAAGTCGACAAACAGCACAGGAAGATGGAGGCCCTGCTCGAAGAGATTGTCCGCCTGAAAAAGAGCCGTGCGAAAAGCGCCACAGCCGACCTGCGTGCCGTCCGCAAGGAAATTCGCGAGCTCGAAACCTATCTCCAAATGGAGCAGGCTGAATTCATGTCCAAGCACAAGGAGCTTCGTATTTGGCTTCGCAAAGGGCTTAAGGCTAAGACGGAAATGATCGAGGCCAACCTGCGTCTGGTCATCAGTATTGCCAAGAAATACACCAACCGAGGCCTTTCCTTCCTCGATCTGATTCAGGAAGGCAACATGGGCTTGATGAAAGCCGTTGAAAAGTTTGAATATCGCCGAGGCTACAAATTCAGCACCTATGCAACCTGGTGGATCCGGCAGGCCATCACCCGCTCGATCGCCGATCAGGCTCGAACCATCCGCATTCCGGTTCACATGATCGAAACCATCAACAAGCTCATGCGCATCCAGAAGCAGTTGCTTCAGGAATTCGGCCGGGAAGCCACTCCGGAAGAACTGGCCGACGAAATGGAGCTGGCTGTTGAACGCGTACGCGCCATCCTGAAAATCGCCCAGCAACCGATTTCGCTGCAAAGCCCGATCGGGGACAGCGACGACACCCATTTCGGTGACTTTATCGAAGACAAGGCCGCCGAGAAACCGGACGAAATGACGGCGTTCAGCCTGTTGAAAGAAAAGATCGGCGATGTTCTGCAAACCTTGACCGAGCGCGAACAGGAAGTGCTGACACTTCGTTTTGGATTGGTCGATGGCTATCCGCGTACGCTCGAGGAAGTGGGTCGTAAATTCAACGTAACCCGCGAACGTATTCGTCAGATCGAAGCAAAAGCCTTGCGCAAGATGCGGCACCCAACCCGTATCCGCAAGCTGGAGGGATTCCTCGACGGCGAATAACCATGGCGGGATCTGGAAAAATAAAGACCCTCATCAAGCGGGATGGTCAGGTTGTTCCGTACGACCGCAACCGCATCGTAGATGCCATCTTCAAAGCCGCCGCATCCATCGGCGGCTTTGGCTTTGAAGAGGCGGAGCGGCTTGCCGCCGTTGTGGAGCTTCGCACGCAGGAAAGCTATGCCGAACAAGTTCCAACCGTTGAAGACCTGCAGGATATCGTTGAATCGGTGCTGATGGAAAAAGGGCACACAAAAACCGCCCGAGCCTATATCATCTACCGCCACCAACGCACCGAGGTGCGCGAAGTCCAGCGCGGGGCGGTCGAGGCCACCGACCATATTCCATATAAACACATCTACGAGGTGCTGCGCTGGAATATCGAGCATGGATGCGAATCCATCGAAGGCATCAACCGGATCATCGGCTGCGGGGACTATCCCGCCCTGGTGTCGGCCTGTGAAGACCGATACGCCAACGAATGCCGGGCTGCAGGCCGGCGGGTGCTGGAGCATGGCGACGGCGTACGATTGATTATTGTGGCGGGTCCATCCTCTTCCGGAAAAACAACCACAACGATCAAAATGGAAGAGCACCTTTCCAAACAAGGAAAAAAACTCAAAGCCATCAACGTGGACCACTATTTTTTCGATCTTGAAATGCACCCGAAAGATGAATTTGGCGACTACGACTATGAAACCCCGCAGGCGTTGGATATCGAGTTAATCAACGAACACCTTGAGCAACTACTCGCCGGAAAAGCCGTCAAGACCCCGCACTATGATTTCCATACCGGCAAGCGCACGCTCAATGTGCATGAGATATATTTGGCCGATGACGAGATTCTTTTAATGGACTGCCTGCATGGACTCTATTCCGATATGACCCGCAGTGTTCCCGACGCCCTTAAATTCAGGCTATATATCGAAACATTGGGTCAGCTGCATAACGAAAAGGACGAATTCATGCGCTGGACGGATCATCGCCTGCTGCGCCGCATGATTCGCGATAGCTGGAGCCGCAACCACGATGCCTTGAGTACGCTGACGCACTGGCACTATGTTCGCAAAAGCGAACTGCAATATATTATTCCATTCATAGGAAACGTCGATTTTCTGGTCAATAGCGCCATGCCTTATGAGTTTCCCGTGCTTAAGGAAAAGCTGATCCACTTTTTTCCTCAGGCGATTGCCCGCTACAAGGACGACCTCAAACGTCAGGATGCCTATCTGCGAGCCCATCGGGTATTGCAGTTTCTCGAACCATTGAAGAGCACGGTCACCCAGAAGTGTATCCCGCAAAACTCCCTTTTTCGCGAGTTCATTGGTGGGAGCAAATACACCTATTGAAAGGGGCCTACGAACCTTCTATAGACTCAAATCCCCGTGTATGC
>JAOZKS010000128.1 GCA_029935255.1 Pontiella sp. | reverse complement strand
CATCGCAGGCGCACCATGGCCGCACATGTTTTGAGTCTGTTTACCGCCAAACAAACCGGCGTTGCCCATCATAGGAACCGTTCCTGCCGCCAGCGCCGTGGCCGCCAAAAAATCCTTGCGTTTCATCGTCATGGTATCTTCTCCTCTTGGTTGGTTGTATAGTACGGACTAGGAAGCCCTTCTGGACAGCCCCGAAAAACAATATGACGAATATGGCCTTGTTTTTTTGACAGGCAATAAAAAAATAAAGAAGTAGCCGCCCAAACTGATCTATTTCAGCCGCACATCGAGTTGGTAGAACCCTTGATCGTCGTCTGGATGAACCGTGTCGGTGTAGCTGTTTTGCGGAAACTCAAAATCATCGGGGAAGAAGGTGAATGTATTGGTCAGTGTCGGGGCCCAGCTGACTCGATATAGACGGTCGGTGACCGAGGTCCATTCAATCACGATGCCGGAAGCATCCGCCGGCGCAAAATCCGTAACGTGGAAATACGAGGCCGCGTTGGTGGGATCCATTCCGGCAATGTATTCCGTATGGTTGTCGTGCACATCGCCATCCGCGTTGCCATTGGGTAGGGCCGCGATGCCGTTGGTAAAGAATTGCTCCTCCCAAGCGTCGGGCATGCCGTCCGCATCGCTGTCGAGATCCACGACCTGCACATTGTCGATCAAAACCCGGTCGCCGCTTCCTTCATCCACCGTATGGAATTGCAGCCATAGCGGTTCACCTTCGACAAGGCCGGTTCCCGTCGAGAGCTGGATGGATTGCTCGGCGGTCGTGCCTTGGGGCAATTCGAGAATATTTGCCGAGTTGGTAATAAGGGTTGCGCCAACCGTACTTGCCAACGGATTGTCCTCCGAGTTTTTCACGTTCACATCGGCCGCCAAAGCGGGATCGCCCCCGGACAGCAGGCTTACATAGACGATGTGACCTTGCTTGTCCGACCGCGTACCGAGCAGGAAACTGATTTCGAGAACCATGTTTTCCCGGTAGTGGCCAATCTGCTGGTACATCCAGCGCCCCTTGTCGAGCTCCGCCCAGTTGTCGCCATAGGGCGTGGCGGGATGGGTGCTGGCATCCTCGTCCGCCGTGTAGGTGTAGCCCACCGCATCGTACCACTCCTTGATGTCGTCGTCGGAAGCTCCAGAGACCAACGCCGGGTTTTCAAAACTTGGATTGGCCAGCGGAGGCTCGGAAAGTCCTGATTCCGGTACGATGGTTTTAAAGCGCCACACCCGTCCGGTCACGATGGCCAAGGAGGCGGTCACCTCGTCGATGCGCCAGAAATATTCCGTATCGGCCGCCGTGGTCGGCGCGTGGGTCTCGGCGCTTTGGCGACCTTGGTACTCTCCGGAATTGGTCGTCGCGTTAAGCACCGCGTTGTAGTCGGTGCCGAGGTAGACATCGAACATATACGTGGGCGACGGTTTTCCGGGCATCCATCCAATATTGCTGCCGGGCAGCACTCCCATGGCCCAATCGGCAGGGCGGGGTGCGCCCGCTTGGATTTCGGCGGTGGCGGCATATAGATCCGCGATCTCTTGCGCGGTCAGTGCTTTGTTGTAGATCCGGACATCGTCGAGCGCGCAGGGGGTGTCATTTCCCTGATCCTGCTGGCTTTGCGTATCAAACAAAACCAGAGGATGGTGCGACGCTTCGATCATTCCATCCGGCACCACCGTCGACCATTCGGAACTGGTGACTTCCGAGTTATCGACCCAGGCGCGAATCGTTTGGTTGTCCCGGTCCAGCACCATCACCAGATGGTACCAGTTGTCCGGCAGGATCGTTGCCGTGTCGTAGCGGTCGAACATCTCGGAGTTTTCATCCACATCGCCCGACAGGTCGCGCTGCATATTTCCGCCAAAGTGGAATTTTCCATCGGCGCGATGGGCAATGAACCACCCCCCGCGCGGAGCGTCGATGCGCCCCGGAATAACCGCGCCCCCCTTGCAGGCCAACGTGCCGTCCTCGATGGGGGCCTGAGTATATTTAACCCAGAGAGAGACACTCAGGCTTCCATCCATGGGGTCGCCCACACCGGGGAATTCCGCCCGGTGCTTATCGCCGGTACCGGCACCACGATAGAGCGCATTCCCAATCTTTCCGGCCAGGGCGTTAGAAAAGACCAGGCCGCTCTCCAGTGTGCCGTGCGCCTGATAGGGACCAACATCATGCACCGCTGTGCCGGAAGTTTCATCAAAGAGAATATGGGTAGCCAGCCCATTGTTCCGCACATAGACCTTCACATAGCCCTGTCGGTTCGTGAGCCCGCCGACATCCGCCACATGGTAGGCAAACTCGTCCATCCCCATGAACCCTTCCGGCGGGGTGTAGCGGACCGTTCCACTGGAAACCACCGAAACCGTTCCTCCCTTTTCCGTCGCAGCATCCACATATCCTAAAAGGATCGCATCGCCGTTACCGTCATAATCGTTTTCAAGCAGATCGATATCCACGGGGGTATCCTGCAAGGTGTTCGCCCCATCCTCCATGGCGTACGGAGGCAGCGGCGCGCCATAGGTTATGGCCGGGGCGGCGGCTTCCAATGCCATATGGCTGTGGTCGATCATCCGCTGGACCGTGCCCGCGCCCAGGCACGATTCCGACCCGCCCATCGTATCCCACCATGAGGAGTAGTGCCCTCCTCCGTAGCCATGCGAAACCTCATGCCCCAGCGAACGCGCATAAGCCGCACCTGAACCCAATGTACAGGTATGCTGCTGGTATACGTCGCCCGAGTCGAACACCCGACCACTTGATCCTCCGCCGCCGGGCCACTTGAACTTCATTTTTGAATTGATGTATGCCGAGGTCTCGTCAGTCCACCACGTTTTCCAATTGTCGGGTTCGGCACCCACGCGCACAACGCACTCCTGGATTTCCCAGGCGATCCCCATATCGCGGGCATAGAAAAAATCGGCATCGTTGATTCGCGACTCCACGCGGGCAACCGCAGCCTCAAGACTTCCTCCGATACCCACATAATAGTCGTTGGCAATATCCACCCCCACACTCATCTTGCGCATGGTATATTGAGGGATGATGTAGCCTTTAGAGGTCGGAGAGGTGCGATCCACCGTGCGGGAAATCTCAACATTCCCGCTTCCCGGATCGGCCGTACCCTCCGGCCCGGAAATCGAGAAAGGAAGCCCCTCTATCTTCACATTCACATTGCGGCCATCGCTCAGGAAGGCCTGCAAGCTATTGCCAGGCTCAATCACCGCGTTCACCCGCATCGAAGGATCACCCTCGACGTAGCCGCGGTAGGTCCGAACCTCCGGCGCGGGCTCCTCGGTATATCCCGTCGTGGGATCCCAACTCAGCACCCGAAAGTCCGGTCCACGCAGCGAACGCTTGGTCAGCACTAGATTATCAGCAATCCCGTCCCCGTCGATGTCCCCGACGGGGATGGTGAGGGTGTCCGGCAGAATGCCAAAGCCCGGCGTTGCAATCAGGGCAACGAATACCGGAACAATCATCTTCTTGCTGAGTTCGAGCTTTAGCACAGCCACCTCCCTCAAGGTAATTTTTTCATGTATCAAAACAATTAAACTATCCCATAGACCCCAGCGCAGCACAAGTCTATAAAGAAGACCCTACGACGCATTATGGAATGCGCTGATGTTTGACCGCGTATAGCCAGATAAATTCAATTATATTCCCATAAATGAGAAAATGGCGTGCAAAAACCCATCCCCGAAAACACCCCGGAAAAGCTCAAGAATCACATTCCCGTGCTGGGCGACAAGGGCATCTTCATTGAAGACCTCTATGCCGACAAAGCCATCGATTTCATGGGAAAGAACAAGGATAAACCTTTCTTTATCTACTACGCCAGCGTGGTTCCGCATGGCGACAAGCACAGCATTCCATACAGCGGGCTATGGGCTCCGAACCTCGAAGGCTACGACCAGTTGGATCTGACCGACCGGGAACAAATAAACCTTGGGGGATAGCCCCCAAGAAAGGGAATACATGAACCTCGACGTTTTTCTTAATGCCCTTGTGGCCTACTTTGTCATCATCGATCCGGTGGGCACAGCGCTCATCTTCAATGCGCTGGTGAAGGGACATGATCCGAAGCACGCCCGCCGGGTCGCGTTCAGCGCCACGGTCATATCGATGCTTGTCATTACAGGATGCGGATTTTTTGGAGCCAAGCTGTTTTCGCAGCTGGGCATCACACTCGATGCCTTCCGCATCGCGGGCGGCCTATTGCTTTTCCATACGGCCTTCCGGATGACGGTGCATCCCGAAACAGAACCGGACACCAGCGATGTTCCTCCACCCGATATCGCCGCCTTCCCGCTCACCTTTCCCCTACTCGCAGGGCCGGGTTGCCTCACGCTGACCATTCTTCTTTTCTCCCGCGAACACACGGCGGACGGCGTTTTTTCCATCCTACTCGCCGTTGCCACCATCCTGCTTGTGACACTTACAAGTCTGCTGCTCTCCAATAAATTCGTTTCATTTATTGGAAAAACCGCCAACACCATCATGCAGCGCCTGCTCGGAGTGGTGCTTGCATCGCTATCGATCCAATTTATCGCCGATGGCGTTCTGGGGCTTATCGCCAGCGCAAATTAAGGCGGGGAAACATAACCTGTTTCCCCTATCCCTTGGGTACCGCTCCTGCATGCCGAGCAACTTCACCCCTTCTTCCCTCAAAACCTTCGGGCATCCAAACGGGCAAGACTCACTTTGTAAGGCCTATCAACCGCCGGGAGTTGTCCCATAACCTCAAAACCCGTGTCCTAAATTCATGTGTCACCTCGTTACCTTAATTGAATATTGATTCTAAAATCATAAACCTTGGAGCACAACCGTATGAAAAAAACACTCCCTGCCCGCCGCCGTACATTCCTCGCCTCCACCCTCGCAACGGGTGCGGGCTTAACCATTCTGCCCAGTGGCACGCTGGCCGGCAAGGGCGCAGGCGGAAAATTGAACATTGCCCTGATCGGCGCCTATGGCCGCGCCAAGGCCCACTACGGCAACATCGCTCACGAAAACGTCGTGGCGATCTGCGATGTCCATAGCGACAATCTGGCCATGGCCGCCAAGAAATTCCCAAAAGCAAAGCAATACATCGACTGGCGCAAATGCCTCGATCAAAAGGATCTCGACGCCGTGGTCTGCTGCACCCCCGACCACACCCATGCCTTCATCTCCATCTGGGCCATGAACCGCGGCCTGCACGTCTACTGCGAAAAGCCGCTCGGCGACTGCGTCTACGAAGCCCGCGCCGTGCGCGAGGTCTACCTGAAAAACAAAGGTAAGCTCGCCACCCAGCACGGCACCCAGCGCCATGCCGGGGATAACTTCGACCGCGTTGCCGAATTGGTCAAGGGCGGCGCCATCGGCGAACTCAAGGATGTCCACGCCTGGGGCAACCGCACCCACAACAAAACCGCCTATCTACCCGCCAAAGGCACGCCCCCCCAAAACGTCGACTGGGACAAATGGATCGGCCCGGTACAGATGCACCCCTACAACCCCGAATACCTCTCCGGCAGGCCCGGCGCAAACTGCCTGCATTGGAACATGTACCACGACTTCGGCAGCTGGCAGGTCGGCGACATGGGTAGCCACACCATGGATCTCGCATGGAATGCCATCGATGCCTCCGCCCCCACCTCCGCCAAGGCCGATTCCGAGGCCAGCGACCCCTACAATCCCGACGTCTGCCCCTCCGCCCTGAAAGCCGTCTTCAACATGCCCGCCAACGACTGGCGTGGTGAGATCCGCCTCGCCTGGTACCAAGGCGGCCCGATGCCCAACAGCCCCTTCGGGGCGCTCGACCTCAAGCGAATCAGCCACGGCGTCATGTTCAAGGGGTCCAAGGGCATCATTGTGGCCGACTTTAAAAACCGCATCCTCATTCCTATGGGCAAGAACACCGACATGACCTACTATAAGTCCCCCACCCCGGAGCAAGTCGCCCCGCCCATCGGCAACTTCCAGCAGGAATGGATCAATGCCTGCAAAGGCGACCTGAAAACCTCGTGCGACTTCGACTATGCCGGCCTCATGATCGAAACGCTCATGCTCGGCCTCGCCTCCCACCGCGCAGGCACCGAACTCAAATACGACGAAAAGAACATGCAAATCACCAACAATCCCGCCGCCAACGCCTACCTCAAAAAGGAATACCGCAACGGCTGGGATCTTAATGGGTAATTGCATACGGGAGTGAGGGAGTATGGGTTGAGGCATTACCCCCCTCTACTCCCTTACCCCAAAATACCCAAACCAAAACCAAATGGATCCAAAAATGAAAAAAACAATCGCCCTTTTCGCCATACTCGCACTTGGAGCATCCGCCTTTGCCAAGACCTACAAAGCTTCCGACGGCTGGAAGCCGTTGTTCAATGGAAAAGACCTCAGCGACTTTATCGTCGAAGACGGCAAAGCCACCTATGCCGTCAAGGACGGCATCATTACCGGAACCACCACCGTCCCCAGCCCCAACACCTTCCTCGCCACCAAGGCATCCTACGCCGACTTCGAACTCGTCTTCGACGTCAAAGTGGCCGACAAGCTCAACTCCGGCGTACAGATCCGCTCGCGCTCCCGCACCGCCGAAGAAGGTAAGCCCGGCCGCTTCTTCGGGCCGCAGGTTGAAATCGAGGCCAGCCCCGGACAGTCCGGATACATCTACGGCGAAGCCACCGGCCGAGGATGGCTCTCCCCCGAACCCGGCTCCAAAGACCCTGCCATCAACCAGCACAGCCTGCTGAAAAACGGGGAATGGAACCACTACCGCATCGTCGCCCAAGGCGCGCGCATCCAAACCTTCATCAACGGCGAACCCGTCGCCGACCTCACCGACGAAGCCATCTACAAAACCCACTCCGAAGGTCATATCGGGCTGCAAGTACATGGCATAAAGAAAGATCTCCATCCCATGCAAGTGAGCTGGAAGAACCTTTACATTCGCAAGCTGGATACTTCGGCCGTTACGGCCGGGGAATGGACCTCCCTCTTCAACGGGAAAAATCTCGACGGCTGGATTGTGAAGGTTAAAAACACACCCGTCGGCGAAAACCCCGGCAACATCTTCCGTGTCGAAGACGGCCTGCTGACCGTATCCTACGACGCCTTCGAAAAATTCGAAAGCCGCTTCGGCCACATCCACACCGAGAAGCCTTACGCCAACTATCGCTTCCGCTGCGAATACCGCTTCATCGGAGAACAGAGCCCCGGAGGTCCCGGCTGGGCCTTTGCCAATAGCGGCATCATGCTCCACTGCCCCCCGCCCTCCGAAATGGCCCTGGACCAAAGCTTTCCCAACTCCGCCGAATTCCAACTCCTTGGTGTCAAGCGCACCACCGGATCGCTCTTCAC
>JAOZKS010000127.1 GCA_029935255.1 Pontiella sp. | reverse complement strand
GCTGTTTTTACGCATCTCACAGCATTCTTTTCCTGCCAAAAATTCACACCGTTGGTCCTCTACTGAAAATCGACAAGCAGAAGAGCATCGAGATATTTGGCTCGTACATTCACACTTATAAGTTCGATGAAGTCGTAGGCAACCCGGCTGTTATTCGGAAGATTGAGCTTCAAATGGAGCCAGTGCATTGCTACAAATATGCCATGAATCTTCCCGAAAAAGTAGAAGGTCCAGTTTAAGGAAGATTGTGTAATATGTTTTCACATAAGAGGTAATGGGGTTGGGTGGGTCGTCTGTTCGGCTCGATCAGGGGCTCCGTTCTCTTTTCCGCCTGGATTCTCCATGGCGAATTTCAGGGGCATCAGGAGGGTATGATGGATCAATGGTTTAAGTTGCAAAATGGAAGCGATGTGCGTGGGGTTGCCCTTGAGGGGGTGGAGGGCGAGCCGGTTACGCTGACCGAGGGAATTGCCCGAACGATTGGCTATGCCTTTGCTCAATGGCTTAAGAAGCAAACCGGAAATAACTCGCCGATTGTGGCTGTGGGGCACGATTCG
Source organism: Pontiella sp. (assembly GCA_029935255.1). GTDB lineage: Bacteria > Verrucomicrobiota > Kiritimatiellia > Kiritimatiellales > Pontiellaceae > Pontiella. Next base: position 6,798 of record JAOZKS010000127.1, on the reverse strand, counting down.
AGGCTTTCGTCGGATTCGATCAAACATGCGGTTTTCCAAGGGCTGGAAAAAGCGGGTTGTGCGGTGTTCGACTGCGGACTGGCTTCGACTCCTGCCATGTTCATGTCGACGGTATTCGATAATCATGGCTATGACGGTTCGATCATGCTGACCGCCAGCCACCTGCCGTTCAACCGCAACGGAATGAAGTTTTTTCTTCGCGAAGGCGGACTCGGGAAACAGGAGATTAGGGAGATCCTGACGCTGGCCACCGAAACGGGAGAGTTTGATGGCGTTGAACTTTCGAATACCCAGACCCTTTCGCTGATGGAGGATTATTCGAAGCATCTGGTGCGGTTGATTCGCAACGGCACAGGCTCTGACCGTCCCCTGGATGGGCTGAGGATTGTCGTTGATGCCGGCAACGGCGCGGGCGGGTTTTTTGTCGATCAAGTACTAACCCCTCTCGGGGCGGATACGACGGGCAGCCAATTTCTTGATCCCGATGGTTCGTTCCCGAACCATATCCCGAACCCGGAAAACAAAGAGGCCATGGAGGCCATTATTTTGGCGGTGCAGCAGAATAATGCCGACTTTGGGATCATTTTTGACACCGATGTCGACCGGGCGGGTGCCGTCGATAAAAACGGAAAGCCAATCAACCGCAACCGGTTTATTGCGCTCATGGCGGTGATTGCGCTCGAGGAGCATCCTGGATCCACCATCGTGACGGATTCGGTGACATCCACGGGGCTTAAGTGGTGGATCGAGGAAAAACTCGGGGGTGTGCATCTGCGCTATCAGCGTGGTTACCGCAACGTAATCAACGAAGCCGTTCGGTTAAATGCGGCAGGGACGGAGTCGTGGCTGGCGCTGGAAACCTCGGGTCATGGTGCCTTGAAGGAAAACTATTTTCTGGACGATGGTGCCTACCAGATTGCCAAGATCCTCATCAAGCTGGCCCAGCTCAAAGCGGCGGGGCAGGGGACGGTGGACGAGCTCATTGCGGAACTCCCCGAGCCGGTTGAAGCGCAGGAGTTGCGCCCTATTATTCTTGAATCCGATTTTTCGGCCTATGGCGATCTCGTGCTTAAAGGATTCAACGACTTTGTCGAGCAGACGGAGGGTTGGTCGCTCACGCCAGACAACCATGAAGGCGTTCATGTGACGTGCGCTCCGGGCTTTGGTAATGGCTGGGCCCTTCTAAGGAAATCGCTGCACGATCCACAGATGCCGCTCAATGTGGAAAGCGACGAGGACGGAGGAGCGACGCTGATTGCTGGGAAGGTGCTGGAGTTTTTATCGGCCTATGAAGGGCTTAAACTCCCCTAATTACCGGCGTGTTTCGATGAACCGATCCCACAGAGGACGGCGGATATGGATGGAGAGCAGGGTGTCGGGGCGCAGGCCGTAGTATTCGCTGAGATATTCGTTCGGATCGGTTTCGAATTCCGCTTCCGAGATGATGATGTCGGGGCGCGGTTCCGCTGGAACGCTCTGGGGATTCACCCAATATCCGGCGTTTGGATAGTTGCGTAGATAGAAGGGCAGCGGCCATATTTGTTTGGGACCCGCCACCACTTGGATATACATTTTCTTATCCTCGAAACTGACGGCCTCAATCTCGCCGATGCGCCGCACTAGATTCTTAAAATCCGGTGCGGTGTGGGCGTAGACATACGGGTTGCGGGGGTCGGCCGCGTAGCGGAAGACGGTGCGGTGTGCGAGCCGGGCGGTGGCCAATATGGGAATCAGCAAAAGAACGAAAAGTAGACGAGGCTTCCAGCCTCGTTGCACCGCACTGAAAAGCGAAGCCACCCCAATCCCCGCCAGCAAGATCCATCCGTGCAGGAACGAGAGGATGCACCACGGGGTTTTGTAGGCGATGGCCGAATAGACGAGGGTCAGCAGGAGTGTGTAGAACAACAGGAAGCGCGCCAGCCAAAGGTTGCAGTTTCCGGGAATCTTTTTCAAGAGAATGGCCATGCCTCCGCAAAGCCCGAGGCCGAATATCAGCCCTTCGCTCCAGACCGGTCCCCCGCCGAAGCGATAGTAGGTGAGCATTTTCAAATAAAAGTTCCACGGATGCACATGGTCGGTATCGATGCCGGAACCGCGCGCAAAATATCCCTTGAAGGCCGAGATGGATTCGAGCGGCCCTTCTGGATTTCTGAGGAACGATGAGAACAGAACAAAAGCGATGAAGCCGGCGCATAGTGCGGCCAGCGCTATGTTCTTCAAGGGGATGCGTGCCCTGCCTGCTGTGAGACCACAAAGCACAGCGGATCCAAATAGGGCGGCGTATGCAATAATAGCGGTTTCCTTGGTGGCAAACATGAGGCCGACGGAGAGGCCGAAACCCATCGCCCATCGGCGTGATCCGGTGAACCAGGTTTGCCATCCGGATGTGATTGCAAGGAAGGTAAAAAAGACGAGTAGCATTTCCTGGATATAAAAGCGGCTGTAGTAGGCCATGGCCGGGGAGATGGATGTCAACAGCGCGGCGGTCAGCACCGCAATGCAACCGATGCCGTTGCGGAGCAAGGGGGTACAGAGGATGAGTAGCAAACCGAAGAGGACGGGCAGGATGCGGTAGGTGGTCTCGCTGGTTTCGGCAAAGGTTTTCGCACCGGTCAGCCAAGCGATCGGAAGAGTGAGGTAGTAGAGCGTTGGGCCATGGTGCTCGTCGGCATCGTATTCATAGATTCCGGTTTCGAGCAGAAGGCCGAAGCGATAGGCCTGGTTCGCCTCGTCGTGGTGCATCGGTCGGTCGGCCAGATTCGGCAGACGCAACCCCAGCGCGGCGCCGAGGATCAGCAGAAACAGGATGGGCATCCATTTATTCATGGGAAGAGGATAGTTGATTTGAAATCCTTGGAAACAAAAAACCTAAACTGGGCTCTCCAATTCGTGGAATAGCAGCCAAGTCATTGGGTCGTCCAGCGTTCCTGTTCAAGCCAGTAGCTGTGCTCCAGAGTATGGGTCAGTTCTCTGCGGAATTTAAAGTGGGGTTGCGATTTCAGCAGTTGCCTGCCACGCTGGAGTTGGATCAGATCGAGCGGTTTAAGGTCGGCCTTGTGGCGCTGGATGTCTTCGATGCCGCAGCGGAACAGGGCGGTTTCGATGTAGCGATCCAGCAGGGCGGCGATCATGAAACCGTCGGGATCGGTATCGCCCCAATGGCGGCAGGTCGCCCCGGCTTCGTGCAGCAGCCGAAGGAGCCGGCAAACCGCAGCGTTGGGATAACCGCCGGTATAGAGAAGGATGGCATTCGGTCGTTCGTTGACCAATTCGTGGAACGGAGCGGCGTTTTCGGAGGTGATGACGGTGTCGCAATCGATGCGGACGGCGTCGACGCCTTCGAGGTTGTAGCTGTTCAGGGTGACGGGCTCGCCGGCATTGAAACGATCAGCGATCCAGTTTTCCTCTTTCCCGTTGCGGACAAGGCCAATCGCTCCGAAGAGGGTGGCGAGGGTGGTGGCCGGATTGTCGATCACGTTGAATTGCTGGAGCGCGATGTCGCGCATTTCCGGCGTATCGTCGTTGCCCAGTCGATGGTTGAGCAGTCCGCCGAGCAGCTTGCGGGGTGTGCCGCTGCGCAGGATTTTGCTGTCGTTGAAGAATTGGGAGCCGAGTTTTGAGAGGGTAGTGGGAACGGAGGTTTCCAGCAGGAAGGACGCGGTTTCCAGCAGGGAGCGCAGCAACGGTTCCGGTTCCGGATTTCCCCGCAGCCATTCGTGCGCCCAGGCCATTTTGGGGAACGATAGGCGCAGGCGCTGGAGGATAATGGCTGGATCGGAAGCGGTGCTTTCGGCCTTGCGTTCAATGCCCAGCTGCGCGGCAAGGGTGGCAACCTGTTTGTCATTCCAAAGTGCTGCGGGGAGCTGGACTTTGGCTTTGCCATTGGCGTAGTTGACGCGCCCGCTGAAAAGTCGGTCGAGCGCCATTCGGATCTTCGGATCCTTCGGCTCTGTTCCAAGCGTCATCTGCCGCGGAAGCGCAACTCCCCGAGCCCATTTGGCGGCGATCGGCTTGAGGTAGGCTGCCAGCCCGGGGGTCTCTTCGAGGATGCGCTTCCAGTGCTCCATCAAAGCTCCTCGCCGAAGCCCAGCGGTTTGGGTTCGTTGGCTTCGGGGTTGAGCAAGTCCTGCTGGATGCCGGTCTTGGGGTTGGCGTATTGGAAGTCGTAGAGGTGGATGTTGTAGTCGGCATCCTTTATGACGAAGAGGGAGGTGGAGAAGGGGATCTCCTTCTTCACGCCATCCTGATCGGGCGAGGCGACGAAGAGCTGGAGGCCGAGGTCGGATGCGAAGGCGAGCAACTGGTCGCGCCGCTGGGTGTCGATGCCATAGAAGGCTTCGTCGAACAGTAGCAGCGGCAGTTTGACCGACGGCACATCGTAGAGGAAATGGGCGATGGTGAGGACGAGCAGGTAGTTCGGCACCGCCTGCTCTCCCCCGGAACCAATGCTCTTGGTTTTCCGATCCATCACAATACCGCCGGTCGAGCCGGTCTTGACCTGCAACTCGAAGTGGAACCAGTTGCGGTAGTCGAGCAGTTCGGGCATGTCGCCGGGCTCGGTGTTGAGGATGGCATCTTGGTGGTCGTCGATGAAGGTTCTCAGTTCCAACGCGGGATCGGTGGGCGAAAGTTCGCTATAGTTCCGGATCAGGTTGAAGAGCCGCTTGTATTGGTCGAGCGGCTTGGCGTGGAAGGCGTAGCGGTTGTTGCCGAATTCGCGATCCTTGAGCAGGCGGTTGATCTTGCGGCTCATATCCATCAGGCGGCTGACGCGGTCGCGCAGGGCGGTGAGCAAGTCCTGCATGATAAACTGCTCAAACAGACGCCGCGTTTCCTCGGTAATGATTTCCTGTTGCTCGCGGTAGTTCCTATCCAGATCTTCCAGCACCTGCGTGGCGGTCATGCTGCGTCGGTCGATCAGCGTGTTGGCTTCCTTGTCGTAGACAAATGCATAGGCCATGCCCTCGGGGCCGGCGGCCTTTTCGCGAAGAAGCACTTCTTTTTCGAGCGACTCGTCGCGGAGTGTTTTCAGTTCGGCCTCCGTCTGGCTGGCTTCGGCGAAGGCGGTGGTGTCAACCAGCGTGGCGACAAGCGTCGATGGCTCCTCGAAATCGCCGTGGGCGCGCAACTCGGTCTCGGCCTCTTTTTGCTGCTCGAGTTCGGCTTGAATGGCAATAACCAATCTGGCAACAAACTCCGTTCCACGTTTAATTTCATCTTCAACTAAAACAGCTTCTTTCGAGTCGGCTTTATGCTGTTTCTCAAGGCGGCGCAGCTTTTTCTTCAGGGTGCCGATGCGTTTTTCAAGATCGTGCAATCCGGCGCTTTCGATGCGCAGGCGGACATCCTCCAGCTTTTCGTGCGCAAGAACATGCGTCTCTTCGGCGATCATGCACTGTTCCTGCATCGCGTTTTCCTTCGAAGCCGTCAGCCGCCGTTCCTGCTCGGCACCGGCGGTTTCCTGCGCCGCCTTGCGCAGTTCGTGGAAATCGAGCGCGGCCTTGAGTTCCTGCAGAGCCTCCATATGGCCTGTGGTTTTATTTTGGGCGGCGAGCGCTTTCTTCTGTTCGGAAACGAGGTTTTTCAAGTCGCTTTCCAGCGCCTTGATTTCCTGTTCCAGCTGTTTGCGGCGCGCCTCCGCGCCGATCAGCCGGACGGGATTGCCATGCACCTTTTGCTGCCGTGCCCGGAAACGCAGCGTTTCGAAATCGGAGATTTTTTCCGTAACGGGGCCGGCGGCCGCGCACATTTCGCGATGCAGGGCGATCAGAGCAAAGGGATCGGATTTCGCGGGGTCGAACCAATGCCGTATCCAGTCGGCCAGCTTATCGTTGGCATCGGGTTCCACTACGGCGATGGTTTGTTGCGGGAATTGGGTGAAGAGCAGGCGGCGCACCGCGTTTTCTTCGGTGGGCGCAGTGAGCCAGGTGCCGAGAACGTCTTCGCCGATCAGTTGCTCAAGCACGGAGAGTTCCTTGCGCGAAATGCCGGAGTTGGGTTCGAGGCCGGTGTAGAGCGGTTGCGCTTTGTACATCTTTTCGGCCAGTTGTTGCCGCGCCGCCGAGAATCCTTCGATATGCGGCTCCGATTCGCCCTGCTTCCGCTTTTCCTCCAGCCGTGTTTCCAGCGTTTGGATATCGCCTGCGAGGTGGTCGAGTTGATGTTGCTGGATCTGTTTTTCCCGCTCCGCGTCGCGTAGCAGGCCGTCGGCTTTCTCGCGGACGGCATGCTCGTTCAGGGCGGTCAGCATTTGTTCGGGGTGTTCCGTCGAGGCGGCGGCATCGAGTGCATTGAGGACGGGCTGTGCCGAAACCGGCAGGCCGTCCGCCGCGCGGTGGACGGTGGTGAAACGCTGGCGGATTTCCTTCACCAGCAGCTTGCGCTGCTTGGCGAGCTGGCGATCCTGTTCGGCCAGTTGGCGGCGTATGTTTTCCCAGTCGTGCTCCAACTGCTGGAGCTGCTGCACCGCACCCTTGACGCTACGCTCCAGTTCCTGCTCGCGGGTAACCAGTCCTTCCTGATCCTTGTTTTGGAATTCGTGGATGCGCTGCCGCAGCTCGTCGAGCATCAGCTCGGTTTTCTCGATGGCGGTTTCCAATCCCTGGAGGCGGTTCTTTTCGGCCTCGGCCCGTTCGGAGGTGTCGGCATGCTGCGCCCAGAGCTGCTTCAGTTGCAAGGTATGGGTCAGCCAGCGCAGCGCCGCTTGGCGGGCGCGCAGGGAATCGACGTCGTCGCGCAGGGCGTTGAGTTCGGTGAGGAAGGCGAGACGGCCCTCCATGTTTTCCAAATCCTGCCGGC
>JAOZKS010000472.1:1483-2184 GCA_029935255.1 Pontiella sp. | reverse complement strand
ACAGTTACAACTTGTACCAAACCCTCGTTGAAAAAAAGATCGTGGGGAAACAGGGGGAGCGAAACTCGACATTGACCAAACGGCTCGTTCCATTCCTTTTCAATGCGGTTTCTGAAGCGGTGGCTATGGATTTTTCTGAGGCGTTCTACTGGAACCATGCAGGAATTTTTCTCGACCCGCTTGATCAGCACATGGCCGAAGCGAGGGAAGCATGGAACAACTGCTCCGACAATTATCCCAGCTCGTTGCATAGAACAGAGGCCGAATTCTACGATTATCTTCAAAGCGAGAAGCACGGCGACCAGCTCATAATTTTGTTCCGTATTTGCCGAAGCTTGGACAAAACGGATACAGATCAATTTCCTGCCGGGATATTTGGACTATCAGCTAAACAGGTAAAGCTACGACTTGGACTCAATCATAACACGCAAGGGCGGCGACTGCTCGACCTGATTCACAAGCGACACGGCCTGATAGAACTTGTAAAGCCCGGTAAAAAACGTATCAAGGGAAAGCAGGGCATCGCGAACACCTACCGATGGATGCTGATATGAGTCAAAAACGACAAAGCTGGAAATACCCCGACGACATGACCGACCGGCAATGGCATTTCGTCGCTCAGTATGCCCTGCACGGGAATGGGGCAAAAGCCGCACGTAATGCAGGATATGCAAAGGCATCCGCACGCAAAACCGCATCAT
>JAOZKS010000472.1:0-1473 GCA_029935255.1 Pontiella sp. | reverse complement strand
CATCAAGTTTGTTGACCTATAGATACATTCGGCAAGCCCTGAAATGGTACACCGTCGAACAGATTACGCAATGCAAGCGACCGCTTAGAAAAGCTCTCCGCAACCTTGAAAGGACAGAGCCGAATGAGAGGGAGCTAAAAAAGATCGAGAAGCTTCTATCCCGATTGATCAGTTTGGTTGAACCAGAGAAAACCTCTTGTGTCATTGGCTGCATCGAAGAAATGCAGGGTGACAATACGCCATCTTTTAATAAGCCAAACACCGAGCCTTTTCCAGATACACCACCAGACGAACCATATGAAAAACCTTTCTATGGTCGTATCGCTCGCACTTTTCGGCGGCGTTAGGAAGGTTTTGGTTTCCCTCCCCATAAAAAAGAGTTTGGTTTCCCGACCACTTTCGCGCGCGCGCGAGGCAGAAAACAAAAAAATCAATAAATCTCACCAGTCGATTAAAATGTACCACCCCTCGCTATGCCGCATGGAAATGATCTTCCTATGATTCCGACCGAACTCTGAAAAACTGCTTATTGGTATCTACCGGAAGCACCCACTCCACGTAATCGCCCGCATTCGCCCAGGTTTGTAAATCCTCGGACAGCTCAAGTCGCAGGTACAAACAAGCCCTTCCTCATTAATCCTTCTTCGCCCTAAAGAATCGATTGGACTGACCTTCGATAGAATACAGGCGCTTTACTATCTGACCTTCGTCGATAATGTCTGACTCGATGGTTTCCCATAAATTGGACAAGGCATCCGTAGCCTCGATACGATAGCTCGTACCGGTAGCTGCGTAGAATTGGAACTCTATTGCCGTTTGAATGGTTGAATATAACTCCGGTGTGCTGGTGTCCGATGTGGGATCAAATCCGGTGGATATTTCAAATAAGTCGTCAAAACCATCCGAATCGGTATCGATGGATTTTGGGTTTGTGTTGTAAGTAAGAACTTCCTCCCCATCCGAAAGGCCATCGGTGTCCGTATCAGAAAGAAGGGGATCGGTATCATAGGTATAGAGTTCTTCCCAATCATTCAGGCCGTCCGAATCGGTGTCACTATTTCGCGGATTGGTGCCAAGTGCTGTTTCATTGGTGTTCAATATCCCGTCCCCATCGGCATCATCGGAGAAGGCGGCCTGTACAGTATTGGCACCGTACAAAACAACATTGGTTGTGGCGGTTGTGTGATCGCCCGTTATCGCCCCATCCCATCCTACAAACAGCCACCCCGAATCAGTTGTTGCCGACAAGGTCAAATTAGTACCCGGAGCATAAATTCCGCCAAGCGGAGTTACTGTTCCATGGCCTATCACCTTGATATGCAGAGTTGCCATATTTTCAAAGATACGGGCATGTCCCGAGTTGTTTCCATTTCCGTCGTTCGAGGGAGCGCCAATGGCAACACGGCTACTGTCCGCACTCAAGGAAACGGAAGAACCGCTCCGGTCGCCCGGCACCTCTCCATAGACATCTGT
>JAOZKS010000471.1 GCA_029935255.1 Pontiella sp. | reverse complement strand
TGCCCATCACATCCATCGCCATCGTGCAGACATGAATGCGGACGCCGAATTCGCCAGCCTCTTTCATCAGTTCTTCGAGCGACTTGGCATTGTGCATTTTCATGACGGCCTGAATCATCGGCGGCCCCATGCCCATCATCTGCATCTTGGAAAGCGGAAGGCTTTGCGCCTTTTTCGGCAGCATCATGCCGAACATTTTTCCGAGCAGATCTTTCTTCACTTTCTTCTTCGGGTCGCGCAGGGCGGAAAGACCCCAGAAGGTGAAGAACATGTCCACTTCCATATCGTAGGCGCAGGCACCGAGGGCAATGATGAATGCGGCCATGGTTTTGTCGTAGTCACCATCCATCACACCGAGGCAAAGCTTGTCGTCGGGGGCATTTTCTTCGAGTTCCTCGACGCGTGCCGTCAGTTGTTTAATTTGCTCTTCCGTGCTTGGTGTTTCTTCACTCATTGGATTCTCCGGTCAGTTAGGGTTAATGGGATGGAGGGGGGCTTTGTCGTAGTTGCGGGCGATGCGTCCGCGCGATTCCATCTCTTCGAGCAGGACTTCCCGCATAATGTGGCAGCCGCCGATGAGTTTGGGGTTCTTAAGGTGATAGTAGACGGTCTGGGCTTCCTTGCGGTTCACCACCACGCCTTTGTCCTTCATGGTGCGCAGGTGCTGGCTCACGGTGCTGATGGAGGTGCCGAGCGCTTGGGCCAGCTCTCCGACGCTACATTCGCCTTCGCCAAGAATATCGATAATGGCAATCCGCTTGGGGTTGGCCATCATCTGGCAGAGTTCCGCCTGCAGCTCGTAAAGTTCGTAGTTGCGTGGTTTCATGGGTGCTAAAGTACACGCTCGGGCGGGCTCGTAAAGAAGAAAAATAGAATATTATAATATTCTAAAGAATGTGAGCAAAAGAGTCATCATTGATTGGGCTGTGATTCGAAACGAAACCCCTTAAAAACAAGGAGGATCGCAGTATTTTCGTTATTAGAGCTTATCTAAAAATTGGATACACGGGCATTGTGGTCGTCTTTTATTTGGGATCATGATAAATATTCTAAAAATCTAATATAACGAATAAAACCGAGGTGGTTATGAAGCGGATATTGATACTCGGGGCTGGCTCCGCCGGAACCATGATGGCCAACCATCTGGTAAAGAAGCTGGATCTTGGTCGGTGGAAAATCACCGTGGTGGATCAGCACCAAACGCACTATTACCAGCCGGGTTTTCTTTTTATTCCGTTCGGCACCTACTCCAAAGAGGATGTCTGCAAGCCCAAGGCCGCATTTATTCCCCCCAAGGCCGAATATATCCAGCAGGAGGCCGACCTGATCAAGGCGGAAGAAAAGGCCGTGCTGCTCAAGGGCGGGCAACGGCTGGACTACGAAATCCTGATTATTGCCACTGGGGCGAAAATCGTTCCCGACGAGATTGAAGGACTCACGGGAGAAGGCTGGATGAAAGATGCCTTCGACTTTTACACGATCGAAGGCGCGGTGGCCTTGGCCGAGCGGCTGAAAAACTTCGAGGGCGGCAAGCTGGTGGTTCATCTGTGCGAAATGCCGGTCAAGTGCCCGGTCGCGCCGCTCGAATTCACGCTGCTGGCCGATGCCTATCTGCACCAACGCGGCCTTCGCGACAAAACCGAATTGATCTATGTCTCCCCGCTCTCCGAAGCCTTCACCAAGCATAACTGTGCGGTGGTGCTCGGCGGCATGCTGACCGACAAGGAGATCCACTTCGAGCCCGACTATGCCGTCGCCCGCGTTGATGGCGCGGCCAAGAAAATTATTTCCTTCGACGGGCGTGAGATTGAATATGACCTGTTGGTGAGCGTCCCGACCAATATGGGCGATTCAGTGATTGAACGTTCGGGTCTTGGCGACGACCTGAACTTTATCCCGACGCACAAGCATACGCTCCAGTCCAAGGCGCATGGAAATATCTTTGTGATCGGCGATGCCACCGACCTGCCCAGCTCCAAAGCGGGATCGGTTGCGCACTTCCAGGCGGACGTACTGACTGTAGTTCAAAAAGCTCGAAGTTGCATGGTTGCTAAACGAGGCCTCCCGGGCAATGTAAAGCGAGGAATTAACAAAACCCCCGCCGGAACAGCGGGGGTTTTGTTCAGGGGCTCAGCGGGGGGCGGGCCTCGACCTGGTAGAAGCGGCTGGTGTCGGTTGCGCCGGGC
>JAOZKS010000126.1 GCA_029935255.1 Pontiella sp. | reverse complement strand
ATGCGGCGTAAGGATCACGGGGCAGTGGGCGGATGAAATCTTTTCCGTGTGCCCGGCCAAGACCGTGATGGCATCCGCATCGAGGATGAGAGGAACGGTCGACGTTTCCAAGAGCTGAAGAACTTGTTCGGTCGTGGTGGCTGTTCGCCCCATTCCGGGCCCCGCCAGAACCGCCGTCCATTTCCCTTCCGGCATACTGGAGTGAACCATGGTTTCAGGAATGGCCGGGGCCACCAAGGGGTGGATGGATTCCGGAACAAAGGCCGAAACCAACCCGGCTCCCGAACGGGCCGCAGAACGAGCAGCCAGGGTGATGGCGCCACTGAACCCTTTTGAGCCCCCGATGCACAGCACATGGCCATAGGTTCCCTTGTGCGTATCGCGCGGGCGGCGCGGAAAAAGCGGAGAGAGGTCGGTGGGATGGATAAACTCCAAGTCGGGATCGCCCTTGGCTTCTTCGATGAATTCGGCGGGGATACCGATGTCGACCACTTCGACGTTCCCCACAAAATCAATGTTTTCTGGTTGTGCGAGTTCGGATTTCGGGAGCCCCATCGTAACGGTAAGATCGGCGTGGACGGCCATGCAGGAAGGAACATCGACAGCCACGACAAGCGAATGGCTCGCGGTCGATTCGATGAAACCAATGGCATCAACCGCCACGCCGCGAGGCTCGCCGGAGGCTCCGGTGCCGAGCAGGCCATCGACGATGATTTCAGCATCGGTTCCGCACTCCGCCGCATGTTTCCACTGGTTGGAATCTTCCAGCGCCTGAAAGGGAACATCGGCTTTCTTCATCCACTTAAAATGCGTTAGCGCGTCGCCCTTTAGTTTTTTTTCGGAACCGGCGAGCCAGCACTCGACGGGCCAACCGTCTTCGTGGAGACACCGCGCAGCAACAAAGGCATCGCCGCCGTTGTTTCCGCAACCGGCAATAAAAAGCACGGGGGAATCGACCAACTGATGGCTGGAGGCGAGGCGGCGGATGGCCTCGGCCAATCCCTCGCCGGCGGTTAACATGAGTTCTTCGCCGGAAATTCCATCCGCGATGGTGCGGCGATCCAATTCCTGCATTTCACCGGTAGAGACCAGCTTCACCCCTCATACTCCAGCATTCCCACGAGCATTTCCTTCACGGAAATCTCCAGCCCATGGAACACTGCACGGCAAATGATGCTGTGGCCAATGTTGAGGGTGGCGAGATGGGGGACGCAGAAGATTCCGCCAAGGTTTTCCTGATTGATCCCGTGGCCGGCATTGACCTTGAGACCGAGGGAGTGGGCCAAATCCGCAGCACGGATGAGTTGTTCCATATGGATTGCACGGTCGTTGGGTTCGGCATCGCAGTAGCTTCCGGTATGCAACTCAACCGTTGGAGCTCCGGTGTCCTTGCAGGCGGCGATGGTTGTCTCGTCGGCATCGACGAATAAACTGACCTCGATCCCTGCTTCGGAAAGGGATTGGACGGTGGATTTAATGGCATCGAAGTGGGCAATCACATCAACTCCGCCCTCGGTGGTGAGTTCCTGTCGCTTTTCAGGAACGAGGCAAACCTCGGCAGGCTTCACATTCAAAGCAATTTCGACAATGGATTCGATGTTTGCCATTTCAAGGTTGAGCGGAAGTGGTTGGAGCTCCTTGAGACGGAAGATGTCGTCGTCCTGAATATGGCGGCGGTCTTCGCGCAAATGGGCGGTGATGCCATGGGCTCCAGCGCGTGCGCATAGAATGGCTGCATCCAGCGGATCCGGGTAGACCGTTCCGCGCGCCTGACGCAAGGTGGCCACATGGTCGATATTCACGCCTAGTTTCATTTTTGCTCTCCTCTTTCGCCAATGGCCTTGCTGAATCAGGCTTGTATCGACTTGATACTCTTCATGGGTTTCGCCGACATGATATCATGAATTTCCGGATCGTAAACCGCATAAGCACGAATATCGTTGGCGCGATTATAGTCGAGAACCTTCTGCCCCGCCTGATAGAGGGAGTGCAGGTTGCGGCCATGCTCAGGATAGGCCGCGACACCGAGCGAGATGGTGGTTTTGAGTTTTTTTGTGCCGGAGGGCATTTCGTTCTGCTGCACGAGGGTGCTGATGCGCTTTCCAATAATCTCCGCCTCTGCAAGCGTGGTCTGGGCCAGCACGAGGAAGGCGTATTTTTCATGACGGCCAATCAAGTCGTCCGCCCGAAGGTTGTCCTGCAAGAGCTTACTCACGCCCACAAGCACATCATCCGCAGCATCTTCGCCGTGGAAACGGGAAATATGGTCGATATTATTCACCCCCATGCAAAACAACGCCGCTTTCTTTTTTTTGTGTCGGAAATCGCTCATCATTCGCTGCATATAGGCGGAAACAGCGGAGGGTTTCAGTACGCCGGTGAGTTCATCGAGCATGGCGTTTTTGCGGCGGTTTTTCCATCCTTTGGAGGCTTGGATCTCTTCCTCGTCTAAATCGGAGTTCTCGGCGAATTGTTCCTCGTTCGCGACTTCGGACTCTGCTCCTACGTCTTCGTGGTCCTCTTCATCGATATCGACAATTTCCGGCATAACGATGGGTTGCTGATCATTCGTCTGCGACAACCCTTCCATCGCAACGGCCAGCAAATCCTTCCCGCTAAGTCCATGCCCGGGATAGGATGCAATTCCCACGCACAACGGTTCGCCGGTGATTTCGGGACAGGACTCGGTAATGGAATCCTTGATGCGGGCAAGAATGGCTTCTGAATCGTCGGGTTCGGCTTCGGTCAGCAAAGCCGCGGTCTGCCCGTCGTAAACGCATGTAATATCGTCGCCCCGAGCGGCCGCCTTAACGGCAAGAACGAATGGGGAATCCATGCGTACCTCCGGCGAGGAAGCGGCCATGCGGATCAGCGAAACTGAAAAGGAGGTTCCGCGACGCGCGCAACCGGCGAGATAGCGGGCGAGTTGGATCCGTAGAACATCGACGCTCGCGACCCCCATATCCTCAGGTTGCGTATCTTCCGCCTGCTGAACAATGTGCTGGAAACGGTAATAGCTGGAAATGAGAACAATGGCGGCGAAGGAAAGCACGGTTGCCGCAATCACACCCAAGACACCGGGAAGAATGTCGGGCAGTACCGCGATCATAGGAAGAAAAAGCTGCATATAAAAAAGATCGGGTGCGGGATGAACCCGCACCTTTCAGGACCTCATTAGTAGATGGCAAAAACGCCGCGGCGATTTTGACGCCAGGCGCCTTCATCATGCCCCATGTCTGCGGGCATTTCCTCACCGAGGCTTTTGGTCTGGATGACCGATGGATCGACGCCGAGGCTGATGAGGTAGTCGCGCACGGACAAAGCCCGGCGCTCACCCAGAGCCAGGTTGTATTCCCGACTGCCTCGTTCGTCTCCATGACCCTCGACAATCACGCCGCCACTCTTGTTTTTGTTAAGATACTTGGCCACGGCTTCGACCTTGCCGGCTTCTTCCGGATTCACCTGAGAGCTGTCGTAGGCGAACATGACCGGTGCGAACATGCTGCGGTCGCCGTCCATCGGAAGTCCCATGTTGTCGGGATTCAGCTGAATATCGCCATCGATGATGTCCCCTCCATACAGGTTGTCGGAACCGTACATGTCTGTGGAGGGCTTCTTCGAGCGGCAGCCGCTCAGAACCGTCACAGAAGCGGCTAAAACCGCGAAAAACAGAAATTTATATACCTTTTTGTTCATAATACCCCGCCTTGCAATTTTTATGGTGAACAGGCCGGTGAGAACCAATCAACCGACCCTTTAAGTAAAGCTACAGGAGAATCTTTCAACGTGTCAAGGAGGTAGATGGAGGAACGGTAGCTCGCCGTGCGCGAACAGACAATATGCCGCCCATCGGGGGCCCAGCTCGGATCCTCATAGTCTGCCCAATCCGTCTCCAACACCCGCATGGATCTGGATGCCGGGTTGGCCATGGCAATGCGATAGCGGCCGCCAATTCGGCTGCTGTAGACGATATATCCATTCCTCCCCCAATCCGGAGCTACGTTTTCCGACCCCGAGCTTGTCAGCCGCTGCGCCTTCCCGCCACTTTTGGAAATGATGTAGATTTGCGGTTTCCCGCTCGTATCGGAAACATAGGCAATATGGTTGCCGTCCGGCGACCAGCAGGGGCTGGCTTCGTTGCCGCGGCGTGTGCTCGTCATTCGCTTCAACCGACCGGTTCGAAGACTCTTGATGTAAAGCTCCGGATTCCCGTCGCGCGAAAGAATCACCGCCATGCTCTTTCCATCCGGCGAAACCGCCCCGCTGGCATTCAAGCCGCCATGACTCGAAAGCGACTTGCTCCGGCCTGTCATATAGACATTGGGGTAGCCGCGCTTGTAGGAGGTATAGACAATGTTCTTTCCGTCCGGCATCCAGCCGGGACCGACCACAATACTGCGATCGTTGGTGACCTGCCGAAGGTTCTTTCCATCCATATCGCACACATAAAGCTCTTTGCGCCCCGTCCGGGAGCTCACCAAAGCAATCTTCCCCGAAGCCATGCCCTTCTTTCCCGTCGCGGCATAGACGATTTCATCGGCCACCCGATGCGCCAGTCCGCGGGCATCGGTGGCGGCGGTTTTATAGGTCTTTCCCAGCAAACGTTGGCGAGTGCTCGCTTTGTAGACTTGGCAATCGGCCTTCAGGCTCGATCCGCCCGCAACACAGGAGCCGACCACGTTGAACTCTCCGCCGCTTGAAGTTACCTTGAAATAGCCCGACCGGTTCAGATCCGCCTTGAGCACCGAAAGGAAGGTTCGCGATGCGGTATCCTTGCCCGTCCGGTATCCCGCCAGATTGATCGAGATCTTTCCGTCGCCCGCCTTCGTCACCACCGCCCGCTGGGCACTGGCAGAGAAAGCAACCATCATGGCGCACCCCGTCAAAAATAGTCGTCTCATCTTTAATTCTCCAATAGATCGGTTCTAGTTTTTAATTCTAAACTCTACTTCCACATAATCATATGGATAACTCGAAGGGGGTTTAGGGATTGTGCTAACCGAATTCACTGCATCCATGACGGTTTTATCATAAACCGAATCGCCCGAGCCCTGAATTTTCACTCTTTTTACAATCTGCCCGTTTTTTCGCATCGAAATCCGTACAATCGCCGACCCCGTCGCGGAAGAGGCGGTTGCGGGAGGCTTCCAATACCGGTCGAAATAGTTTCCCACGCTGCCGATATAGGCATTGATCAAATCCGGATTCCCCGGTGTTGCCGTTGATGGGGAGGAAATACCGGATAAGGCTTGTTTAATCTCCGCCGATGAAACCGAGGGCGCTTTGGGCTCTTCATTGATCCTCTTGCCAATCTTGATTTTCTTAGGATCTACCGGCTTCCACTTCGGTTTTTCCGGTTCCTTGGGCTTCGGTTTGGGTTTCTCGACTTTAGGCTTCGGCTTGGGTTTTGCCACGGGTTTGGGCTTTAGCTTCACGGGTTCGGGAATCATGGAGGGCGCGGGTTTCGGCGCAGGCGCAACGGGTTCGGGTTCCGCCATTTCAGCAACAGACTCAACACTCACCTGCGGAGCCGGAGCCCCGAAGTCGATGAAGGTGATGATTTCCTTGGGCTTCGGCTTGAAACACCCCCGTAAAAGCGAGCTGAACAACAGCACCAGAATAATGGCCACATGAATGGCCACAACCCGCATGGTGATTCTTTTTTGAAACGCATTCATTAATCCGCTTCCGTCACTAAGGCCATTCGAGTGATGTTGGCGGCGTGGAGAATCCGCATAATCTCAACGACCTCGCCATAGGGCAGCTTCCGGTCGGCGCGTACGTAGATGGTCGATTCCGGTTCCGACGCACTCACCTCCATCATGGCCGCAACGAGCTCCTCTTTCGAAACCGGCAAGTCATCGAGAAAGAGCTGCTTGTCAAAATTCAGGCTGATGGATCGCGTAACGGCATCCTGCATGTCCGCCGCCTTGCCCTTCGGCAGGTTAATCGCAATCCCCTGCTCGATCAGCGGGAAGGTGATGATGAATGTGATCAACAGGATAAACGTCAAGTCCATCAGCGGTGTCATATTGATATCGCTGATCTGATTGAGTGAAACTAGGCTGGTTCTTCGCGCCATTAGGGCTTTTCCAATTTTTGAATTTTGATTTATGGGTCTGCGACAGTCCCTACGCCTCGATTACATATGAATTTTGGATCGCCGAAACGAATTCCTGTGCAAAGTTGTCCATCTGCACAGAGATGTGGCGGATTTTGGCCGAGAGCTGGTTATAGCCAATCATCGATGGCAGGGCCACAAGCAGGCCGACAATCGTGGTAAGCAGTGCGCCGGAAATTCCGGGAGCCACCGCCGAGAGCGCCGCATTCCCCGATGCAGCCATGCCCGCAAAGGCATCCATCACCCCCCAGACCGTGCCGAGCAACCCCAGGAAAGGTGCCGCACTCACCGCCGTGGCCAACATACCCATCTGGTCCTCGAGGCTCAGAGCTTCGTCGGCAACGTTGCGGTCGACCACCGCCCGTAGCGTTTCAAGCTGATTGAGCGAAAGGCGCCGATGCGCCTCGGAGGTCATACCGCCCATCAGCAGATCGTCGGGATCAATTCCATAGGCCTGAAGTTCGCCGCCGAGCGCAGTGCAACCGGCTTTGTAGATCGTATCGAGCGGCGTGCCGGGATAATCTTCGCGCTTGGTGAAGAGCGCGGTGGGGTTGCGTTCCGACCGAAAGGCTTCCAGCAGATCCGCCGTCGCATCGCTGGCATGCTTCAATTGCCACCACTTGGTCACCATGATCGTCCAGGCCCACGCCGACCCGATGAACAGAAGGATCACAATAACTTTTCCGGGGAGGGTACTGTCCGCAAAAGCCCCGGTCATATCGGCAATCGGCAGTGAAACCAGCAGTGAATTGAACATTTCCATGGTCGTAGACTTCCTTCTTTATAGGTATTTGAAAAACACTGTACCCAACATATTTCCACGCGCCGGAAAAGCAAATGAAAAAGGGTTCCAACCCCTGAAAACTTCCATCCACCGTAAATACCGCCCGAAAATACGCCTATACTTTTTGCGGTTTCACGGGGTTGCACGTTGACGCATGCAACGGAAGTGTTTAACAATCCTGCTTTCATGCAGAGGCATGAGTAAACCTAACCACTAACGGAGAGCGTACCATGGCAGTTATCGACTTTGGCGGAACAAAAGAAACCGTCGTAACCCGCAAGGAATTCAGCCTTGCAACGGCCCGCAAGGTGCTGAAGAAAGAAACCATCGCAATCATCGGCTACGGCGTGCAAGGCCCGGCCCAGGCGCTTAACCTGCGCGACAACGGCCTGAACGTGATTGTCGGCCAATCCAAGAAGTTCATGAAAGACTGGAACCGCGCCAAGCGCGACGGCTTTGTTCCGGGCGAAACCCTCTTCGAAA
>JAOZKS010000125.1 GCA_029935255.1 Pontiella sp. | reverse complement strand
GCATGGCCGTCCTCCACCAGCAACTGGGCTCCAGCAGGTAGGACGGAAATTCGGTATTCATCTTTTTTAACTTCGCAGGGCACGCCGATAATCATGGAAAGATCCTCTCTCTTACTTCAAGGGTTAAGAATGTTTTGACCGATCCAAACAATGCGCCTTTCATGTAGCGGATGAAAAGCATTTTCGGTAGGATTCCGATGTTATCCAGTTGCCCAATCTTTGCTTCGGTCGACGGCCCTCTTCCACTGGCTGTAGCGGGCTTCAGCTTCGGCGGCCTCCATCTGCGGCTCGAAGGTGCGGCCGATCTCCAGATGGGCCGAGATCTCTTCGGTGCTCTTCCAGAACCCCACCGCCAGCCCTGCCAGAACTGCGGCTCCAAAAGCCGTGGTTTCGATCTGCTTAGGTCGTTCAACAGGGATTTGCAAAAGGTCTGCTTGTATCTGCATCAAAATATTATCTGCGCTCGCGCCGCCATCGACCCTCAAGGATTTCATGGATACGCCGGAGTCCTTCTCCATCGCTCGCAGAACCTCCAACGACTGGAAGCAGGTGGAGTCCAAAGCGGCCCGTGCAATGTGCGCTTTGCTTGAACCGCGAGTAAGCCCGATGATCATTCCGCGAGCGTTGGAATCCCAGTGCGGCGCCCCCAAACCCGTGAAGGCCGGAACAAAATAGACCCCGCCGGAATCTGGAACTTGCGTTGCCAACTGCTGGACCTCGGGTGCGGACTTAATGATGCCCAGCTCATCGCGCAGCCATTGCACCACGGCGCCCCCCATAAAGACGCTGCCTTCCAATGCATAATGGATTTCATCGCCCCGCTTCCAGGCCACGGTTGTCAGAAGGTTGTTGGTTGAAACCACCGGTTTCCGCCCCGTATTCATTAAAAGAAAACACCCGGTTCCATACGTGTTTTTTGCAGAGCCCGGCTCGAAACAGGCCTGCCCGAACAGGGCCGCATGCTGGTCGCCCGCAATACCGGAAATATCGCAGCCGCACTCGCAGAGAAATCGATCCGCCTGGCCGTAGACCTCGCTTGATGATTTCACCACAGGGAGCATGCTTTCGGGAATATTCAGCAGCTTCAGCAATTCCTGATCCCATTGCTGCGTATGGATATTAAACAGCAGGGTTCGGGAGGCATTGGTTATGTCGGAGGCATGCAGCCGTCCGCAGGTCAGATTCCATAAGAGCCACGAATCGATGGTGCCGAAAGCCAGCTCGCCCCGTTCCGCCTGAGCCCGCGCTCCATCGACATGATCAAGAATCCACTTGATCTTCGTGCCGGAAAAGTAAGGATCGAGCCGCAGTCCGGTCTTTTCATGAAAAAGCGATTCTGTTCCATCAGACTTCAACTGAGCGCAGAGATCGGCGGTTCGGCGATCCTGCCAGACT
The DNA here is from genome assembly GCA_029935255.1 of Pontiella sp. Classification (GTDB taxonomy): domain Bacteria; phylum Verrucomicrobiota; class Kiritimatiellia; order Kiritimatiellales; family Pontiellaceae; genus Pontiella. The sequence continues at coordinate 5,996 of JAOZKS010000125.1, read as the reverse complement.
ATGGCATTATGAATCGGGTTGCCGGTTTTTCGATTCCAGACGACGGTGGTTTCTCGTTGGTTGGTGATGCCGATGCCTGCGATATCTTCGCAATGCACCCCCGCATGATGCATCGCTTTGCGCGCGGTTTCTTCCTGTGCCTCCCATAGTTCAAGTGGATCGTGTTCCACCCAACCGGGCCGAGGATAGTATTGTTTGAATTCACGCTGGGCAACCGCCCGTATTTCCCCGGTGTGGTCGAAGATAATAGACCGCGAACTCGTCGTTCCTTGATCCAAAGCCAGAATGCATTTCATGCGGGGGAGTATAGTTTTCAATCTGTAGAAATGAAGGAAAAACTATGCGACCCATTTGGCGTCGGCGAGGAACTCAGCGGCGATGGCTTTGTAGGGGGCGAGGCGCTGGGTCTTTTTTAGCTTCTTGAACATCTTGCGTCCGTTGGAGAGATGGATCGTTTGATAGGTCCAGAACTCTTTCATTTTCCCGAGGACGGGGTGGTCGCCATGCAGGACAGCTTCGTAGCTGGAGAGTACATCCTCGTGGAAGGCTACGATTCGCTCAATGGCGTTTTCGGGGGTGGGGGTTCCGCTTTTGATGATCTCGCACAGGAAGGGGTTGGCGAGCAGGCCGCGGCCGAGCATGTAGCGGTTAATCGCGGGGAACCGCTTTGCCACGGTTTGGTAAAAGGCAAGGTCGTTGATGTCGCCGTTGTAGCAGACGGGATGTTCCAGTGCATGAAAGGCTTCTTCGAAGGCATCGAGGTCGACGCTTCCGCCATACATCTGTTCGGCGGTGCGCGGATGGATGATGACTTCGCTGAGCGGGTATTGATTAAGTACGGGAATGAGCGTCATCAATTCGGAAGGATCTGAAACGCCAAGGCGTACTTTGACCGAAATTTTGCAGGGGCTACGGTCACAAACCTGATCGAGGAGCGCATCGACGGTGTCGGGATAGGGGAGGAGTCCGGAGCCGCGCCGCTTTTTGCGGATGGGCTTGTGCGGGCACCCCATATTCCAGTTGATTTCGCCGTAGCCGAGATCGTGCAGGGCGATGGACATCTGCACAAAGTCGTCGGCCTTGTTGCCAATCAGTTGCGGGATGAGCGGCAAGCCGGAGTTGTTCTCGGGGAGTACATCCTTCAACAATTTTGGATTGATCCTCTCCGCGCTGACCGTTGAAATGAACGGAGCCATTTCGATATCCAATCCTTGGAAGTGACGGACGAAGGCGCGGCGATAATGCATCGTCGTTATTCCGCGCATCGGCGCCAAAATCAATATGGGGGAAGGGTTGCTCATGGGAATAGGGGCGGAATATCCATGAATGGCACAGGGTAAACAAGTCAAATTCGGGGTGAAAGACGGGGTGGGGCGCTATTTATATAAGATATAAAGATATGGTTTCGAGTATATTATAAAAGACACGCGGTTTTATATCTGTTAGTTAAGCCACAGGTGTTCGGGGCGGAATGTCCCTGAGGTAAGGAGGCACGCTATGCTTGTATCGGAGAGGGAACAACTTCGCGGAAATATTGAGGCATGGGTGGAACAATACGGTTCCAATCGCAGTGCGCTCATTCCTGTACTGGAGGAGGTGCAGCGGAAGTACAGCCATATTTCCGAATACGTCATGCAGGTGGTGGCCGATATTCTGGACATCCATCCGGTAGAGGTTTCCGGTGTGGTTTCTTTCTACAGTTTTTTGGGTCGCAAACCGAAGGGGCGTTTTATCATCCGTCTTTGCCGAACGATCTCCTGCGAGATGCAGGGCAAGGATCGCGTGGCTCGGCAACTTGAAAACGATTTGGGCATCCTCTTTGGGGAAACGACGGCGGACGGCAACTTTACGCTGGAATGGGCCAACTGCCTGGGCATGTGCGACCAAGGACCGGCGTTGCTCGTCAACGAGCGCATCTACACCCAGGTCACCCCCGAAACCGTGCACGATATTCTTGAGGAGTGTCGCAGGACCTTCGGTGTGTATGCCCCACAACTTACGGAGGAATACGCATGAAAACCACGGATACAAGCAAGATGACTTTTGCGCAGGTGGAAAGCCAGCGGGGGCTTGAAAGTGCGCTGAAGATGCAGCCCGATGAAGTTCGCCGCACGATTGCCGACTCGGGATTGAAAGGTCGCGGCGGTGCTGGTTTTCCCACGAGTACTAAATGGAACTTTGCGGCCGAGACAGTAGGCGACCTTAAATATGTGGTTTGCAATGCCGACGAAGGGGAGCCGGGTACGTTCAAGGATCGAGTGATCCTGACCGACTTCTCGGATCTGGTCTTCGAGGGCATGACGATTGGCGGACATGCGATCGGGGCGAGCAAGGGTATTGTCTATTTGCGCGGGGAATACACCTATCTGCGGCAGCTTTTGGAAGGTAAGCTGGAGGAACGCCGTCGCACCGGACTGCTGGGAAAAAACGTACTCGGAACTTCGGGATTCGACTTTGACATCGAAATTCGCATGGGGGCGGGCGCCTATGTCTGCGGGGAGGAAACCGCCTTGATAGAATCGCTCGAAGGCCAGCGCGGCGAGCCGCGCAACCGACCACCCTTTCCGGTAAATACCGGTTTCATGGGCCGCCCCACCATCGTCAACAATGTCGAAACCTTCGCATGGGTCACTTGCATTCTGGTGAAGGGTTCCAAGTGGTTTGAAAAAATCGGAACCGAAACCTCCCATGGCTTGAAACTTTTCAGCGTATCCGGCGATTGCCGAGCGTCTGGCGTATTCGAGTTCCCGCTGGGGATTACCATAAAAGAGCTGCTGAAAAAGGTCGGGGGAGAAAATGCCAAGGCCGTGCAGGTGGGGGGGGCCGCCGGGCATTGTGTGCCGGCTTCTGAATTCGGTCGGGCCATCGCCTTTGAGGATCTTTCGACCGGCGGATCGATCATTGTGTTCGGCCCCGGGCGGGATATGCTGCATGTGGCTCAAAACTTTATGGAGTTTTTCAAGGATGAATCCTGCGGTCAGTGCACGCCCTGTCGCGAAGGGAATGCGCGCCTGCTCGAAGGCATTGAAATGCTTGAGCAGGGAAATTGCTCCATGAAATACCTACGCGATCTGTGCCGTTTGGGGGAAACCATGCAATTGGCCTCCAAGTGCGGACTGGGGCAATCCAGCCCCAATGCCTTCCTGTCGATTGTGGAGCATTTCAAAGATGAAATCATGGGCCGCATCCCCGCCGCCTGTTAACGCAAGGAGTCGAACATGTCCCATTCGTTTAAACAAGACTGCTCTCGCGCACCGACCAGTCTGCGTGTACAGAAAATCAACTCCCCGACGCTCCAAGTAGCCGTCACGGTGCATATCGATGATCGAGAGATCGAGGTGCCCGTGGGGACCACCATTCTCGAGGCCGCCCGGCAGGTTGGGATACATATTCCCACGCTCTGCTTCCACGAAGATCTGTGCGTGGCAGGCGTTTGCCGAATCTGTGTGGTCGAGGTCGAAGGTCACCGCAATTTGGAGGCGGCCTGTGCATATCCCATCACAGCGCCGATCACGGTTCGAACCCATACCCGCAAGGTTCGCATGGCGCGTCGGCATATTCTCGACCTGATGCTCTCGGAGCACTACGGCGAATGCTATGCCTGCTTCCGGAATAACAATTGTGAATTGCAGGCGCTTGCCCAGGAATACGGCGTGGACTTTTTCCGCTTCGGCCATCCCGAAAAACCGCGCTATGAAATTGACCGGTCCAGCCACAGCGTAATTCGGGATATGGACAAGTGCATCCTCTGTCGCCGATGCGTGCGGACCTGTATCGACCTGCAGGAAGTCGGCGTATTGGAAGTGGATAAGCGGAGTAACCAATCGAAAATCATCACGTTCGGGGATAAACCGCTGGGCGATGTCATCTGCATCAACTGCGGCCAATGCATCAATCGCTGTCCCACCGGAGCCCTGCGCGCCAACGACCCCACCGACGAGGTGTGGGCGGCCATCGATGACCCGTCCAAGCATGTCGTGATCCAGACGGCACCGAGCCCCCGGGCCGGAATCGGCGAATGCTTTGGGCTGGAGCCCGGAGTGCCGCTCACCTTCGAAATGAACACCGCCCTCAAGGAATGCGGATTCGACAAGGTGTTCGATACCAACTTCGCGGCCGACCTCACCATTATCGAAGAAGGCACCGAACTGCTCCTTCGGCTCCATAAGGCACTGGTGGAGCAGGATGCCGCCCCCGCGCTTCCGCAGTTCACCAGCTGTTCGCCCGGATGGGTGAAATATCTGGAACACTTCTATCCAGAATACATTCCCAACCTCTCCTCGGCCAAAAGCCCGCAGCAAATGTTTGGCTCGGTCATCAAGACCTACTACGCCCAGCTCAACGACATTGATCCCCAAGACATCGTCACCGTGGCACTCATGCCGTGCTCCGCCAAAAAATTCGAATGCAACCGTCCCGAAATGTGCGATAGCGGCTTCAAGGATATCGACTACGGCCTAACCACCCGCGAGCTCGCCCAGATGATCAGCGAGGCCGGGATCGACCTGCCCGCCATGCCCAAGTCCGACTTCGACGATCCGTTCGGAACGGCCACGGGATCGGGCGTCATTTTCGGAGCCACGGGCGGGGTGATGGAGGCCGCCCTGCGCAGCGTCATCGAGCTGGTCTGCGGCATTAAAGTGGAAGACCTCTTTGAGCACGCCGACATTATTCCCGTACGTGGCTTCGAGGGCATCCGCTTCATGGAACTACCCATTAAAAAGACAGGCCCGGTTCCTGAACTACTTGCCGGTTTGGTCGACGATTGGACGTGGCTGGAGGGTGCAACCCTCAAGGTCGCGGTGGCACACGGCACCGCCAACGCCAAAAAAGTCATGGACGACATCAAGGCCGGAGGACGATGCAGCGAATGTCACTTCATCGAATTCATGGCCTGCCCCGGCGGATGCCTCGGGGGTGGCGGCCAGCCGATCCCCACCAGCCCCGCCATTCGCGAGGCCCGCGCCAAAGCCATCTATGCCGAGGATGCCGCCTACGAAATCCGCAAGTCCCATGAAAACCCGGCGATCACGAAAATCTACGGTGAATTTCTTACCGATGGCCCCGGTGGTCTCCTGAGCCACAAGCTACTGCATACCCAATATACGCCTCGGGGAAAATACATTGTCTAGACTGTAGCCGGGGTGCTTGGGTGTAGTAACGCTTCACCCGAACGAAGAGAGGGAAAGCGTTCTCCGCACGAACGGATTCCGCTCCCCCGATGCCCGCTTTCCCTTCGGGTGAAGCGGTCTCTACACTGCGTGATCGCGAGTAAAATGTTACGCCCGCGAGAGGAACTTGCGCTCTTTGGTGTCGACCTTGATGACCTCGCCCGGCTCGATGTATTCCGGCACCTGTACAATCAGGCCGGTGGTTAATGTGGCGGGTTTGGTGCGGGAAGTGGCTGATGCCCCTTTCATGGCGGGCGGGCATTCGACAATCTCCAGCTCGATGGTATCGGGCATTTGCAGCGTCAGCACTTTTTCATCGGAGATCAGAGCCTTGATGCCTTCCATATCTTCGATCAGGAAAGGGAGGATCTCCTCGATGTCATCCTTGAAAAGCTCGAACTGATCGTAGCTTTCAAGATCCATGAAGGCGTAGCGGTCGCCATCTTGATAAAGGTATTGAACCTCCTTGGTGTCGAAGGTGGCTTCCTGCAAGGCATCGTCGCTCCGGTAGGTTTTATCCACCTTCTGTTTCGTGGAAACATTGCGGAAGCGCACTTTATAGATGGTCGTTCCGCCGCGTGCCGTCGGCGATTGTGACGAAATTTTTTGAATAATGTGCGGGGTTCCATCGATATCGATGACGGACGATTTCTTTAACTCACAGGCCTTGATCATAAATTGCTCCTTCAGTTGGAAACGCGGAATATCTATGAATAGGACAGAATGATCAAGAATGGAACCACGGGTTTGGATTAATCATTTGGTATTGGCCTGCGTAAAGCCCGGTTTGACATCAGGAGAAATATCCTTAGTCTCTCATCCATC
>JAOZKS010000470.1 GCA_029935255.1 Pontiella sp. | reverse complement strand
GTCTGGAATCCCACCGTTCCAGCGGACTGGTTGAAGATGCCAATCTGGCCGGCGTTGTTTCCCAGAGTAAAATTTCCGCCATTCAGGAGCGAACCGGTACTATCCCAGTTGATCGTGGAAGTACCACCCGCTTTTGCCACAATGAAGTTATCTTTAGCACCACCGACTCCGAGCGTTTCCCAATCACTTGCACCCTTGAACGTAAGATTAACATCATTGAAGTTCTGCGCAGCGTTACCAACCGTACGCGTCAAGTCGGAATCCGTGAAGGTGATATCCAGATTAGCTAAATCTTCGGGGGAGGAAACGTTTATGCCTGTTACCGTGCCAGGGTTTCCGTTCGTAGGTGCAAAGTTGCTCCAGTTTCCTGCGTCAGTTATCAGACCGTCTGCGGCACCATTGTAGACGGTGTCACTGTACGCCAACGGCGCGGCAACAACAGAACCCATAACCATGGCTACGACCACCATTAATCCAATATTTTTCATTTTATTTCTCCTGTTTTGTTGTTCACGCGCCCTCCAAACTCAGATGGCACACGATCTATTCTTCATCAAAATCCACGCACTACACCGCACGCAACCTATTTTTTGTGGTAATATTTATGAGTTGTAGGGCGGCCATGGCTTTGAGTCAACAAAAAATATATGAAAACCTCCTTCATCTAATCGGTATATTTTATATAATTCTGCATTCGTTACATTTACATATGTTTGATACCCAATATTTTTTATCCTGAAACAGACCAATGAAACCGCTAACGCCCGTTAACCAATATTAATTAGGAAGGGCTTATAAAACCTTGGACAGTCATTCATAAGATCCGTTTTATGGCAGAAAATGGAGGGCGACGCTCCGTCGGAGCCCTGTACCTAAGTTCATTCAAGGCCTGACTCCGACGAAGCATCGCCCTCATCATAAATAAAGAGCTCCTCCAACCCGCTGCTCCTATCAAATGAGGCAACTCGTTAGGATTATTTCAACGCTTTTATATTTAAGCGGTCACAAGCTTCTGATATATCTTGATGACTATAATAGAGGAGAATCAATGAAGCATCTATACCGACCTAGCACCTGTCTAATCGTCTTGGCCACCCTGCTTTGCAGCTATCTTTCAGCACAAGCCGCCCCACGACCCAACATCCTCTATCTCTATGTTGATGACATGGGTTGGGGATCGATCGGACCAAATGGACAAGCGGATCGCATCGCCGCCGGCCTGCCCCATGTCCTCACCCCCAATATTGACCGCCTTGCGGATCAGGGTGTAAATTTCTCTCAGGCCTACGGCTGCACCGTCTGCTCGCCGGCCCGCTCTTCCCAGCAATCCGGATTTCACCAGGGCCACACCTACGCCGACCGCAACAACACCGATAATGCGAAAAAAGCGATGCGCGCCGATGATCTTCTTATGGGGGATGTTCTCTCCGCCGCCGGTTATGTGACCGGCTATTGGGGAAAATGGGGCTACGGTTCCGAGAGCGTCCAAGTTGATCCGGCCATCCTGAATCTCCAAACCCTACCCACCTCTCATGGTTATCAGCACGTCTTGACCGAGCTCCACCACGTCCGCGCCCACACCTTTTTCCAGCCCACGCTATGGAGTGCGCCCGCCGCGCCCGGCGCCCTTGGAGGCCTTGAATTGGTTCCAAACTCCATGGCGAACTATACAAACAACTCCGCTTATCCAGAGCTTCCGGCGTATCAAAGCAACCCCTCCTATCCGACCACCGCGTATTGTGATGATGCGTATGCCTTCGCTGCACTCGATTTTATTCGTACCCAGGCGCAAAACTACAACGAAACCGGACAACCTTTCTTCGGGCTGCTCGCAGGGCAGGTTCCTCACTCACCCTATGATGAGATTATTGGTCTGCCCGAGTGGGATAGCTCTTACGATGCGAATGCACCTTTCCATACGCTTGAGGCAGGCGCTCAAGCCCAGCAATGGGCCGCGATGATCACGCGTATCGATGCCCACTATGGCAACCTCCTCGCCGCGCTGGAGGATCCGAACAACGATGGCGACACCTCCGACTCCGTGGTTGAAAATACGATCGTTATTTTCCAGTCCGACAACGGCGGCCCCAACAACGCTGGGCGCACGTCCATGGATGCCAATGGTGGCCTGCGCGGTGTCAAGGGCGGCATCTACGACGGCGGCATCCGCGTTCCCTTGATCATGCGCTGGC
>JAOZKS010000124.1 GCA_029935255.1 Pontiella sp. | reverse complement strand
TATACGTGACAATCTTGTTAAACAGAATCTGGATAAGGTGATTAGCCTGCGCAAGTATATTGAGGCTCTTCCGGCGACCTCGGATGAAAATGACCGGCTTCTTGGTGCCGATCTTCACTACATGACGGCATTCGGTTATTTTCAGAGAAAAGATTATAAAGAGGCTGGAGAGCAGTTTTCTGTAATTATTGATAAATACCCCAATGCCCAGTCGCTTCCTGATTCCACCTACTATCGTGGTATGACGTATATGTTGCAGGGCGACTATCAGGGAGCCATTAACGACTTCCTGCTCTATCAGCAAAAATATACCGGTGGAGAACACTACCCAGCATCCATGTTCCGTCAGGCGGTATGCCTGTTTGGTATGGAAAATATTGTTTCTGCCGAGGCGGCGTTCACTAAATTCATCAATGCCTATCCGGATAATGCCTTGGTTTCCGAGGCGTACAGCATGCGTGGTGATATCGAGGCCGCAAAGGATGGCAAGGATAATCCCGATACTCCAGAAGACGAATACGACCCGCACACGCTTGACCGTGCGCTGGCCGATTACCGTAAAGCAATTGATTCGGCACGTGCTCCCTTGCAATCCTCCTACGCAGCGTTTCAGGCGGCCAAGGTGTACAAGCTTGAATTTAAATGGCAGGAAATCATTGATCTGATGGACTACTATATGGGGCTTTGGGCCGACAAAGCCGATGTGGCGCAGGCCGTGTTCTGGATCGGCCAATCCCAGATTGAACTGGGACAGGTGGAAGATGCGGTTACAGCCTATCTTAATGCCATTGAAAATTTTGGAAATGAAGTGGAGCAGGAGGGGGTAGATAAAATCGTGATCGAACTCGTCTCCATTGCGGATATTCATCTCTCCGATGAGGATCGCCAGGGATTGTCTGTGAGACTCAAGCTAAAACAGACTTCGGTGGATGAACGAGCTGTGGTCTTTAAACTCCGACTGCGTGTTGCCATGGCTCATCTCGAAGGTGAAGAGGCGGTTGCGGCTTTAGGGTCGGAGCTCCTTTCTTCGCAAGAGAATCTTTCCATCACCACCCCGATTTCGCTGGCGATTATGTGCGATGCCGCCGTGACGGAGGGCGATGCCGCTAAAATGGGGGTTTTGTTTGATTACTTCCTGACCCATTTCGAAGATTCTGACGAACTTTGGCATGCCTACCGTGCAAAAACCTACCAATTGCTGGCCGCAAACGACTATGAGGGCGTGCTGGAAGTTATTGATGAATCCCAAGGTCTTTTCGGGGCGGATTCATTCATGGGATGGGCTCAGATCATCTTGGCCGACACCCTGTTCAAAATGAAGAGGTATGAGGATGCCGAGAAAGCCTTCAACATGGTTATGGGCGTTGGCGAGTGGCGGGGGGCATTATATGCCGAGGCCATGTATGGCATGGGGCAGTGCCGCTTGGCACTTGGAGATTTCAAGACGGCTCACTCGTTCTTTCAACGCACCTATTTGTTGTTCAAGGGCTATGAGGATGGGAAGTGGGCCGCCGACGGCTATTTGGCTGCTGCGGCTGCAACGCTCAAGCTCGGGAGTGAAGAGGATGCCATCAAGACTTGGAGAGCCATGCTTGAAGATGAATATGTGAATACGCTCCCGCAGGCTGAGATTGCCCGGGAAATGCTGAAGAAATACGGAGGGGCGCTCTGATGAGTACAACACTTTTTAAATCCATAGTAGTCGGGGTTCTTCTTGCCGGAAGCCTCGTTGAGGCAAAACCGCTTGCCGCAGAACTCATAATGCCCGGCGGACGCTCATGGAAGGGACAAATCGTCGGGCGTGATGGCGAGTGGCTTGAGTTTACAACCGCGAAATCAACCAGGGCGATTCGGATTGGTATCAGTACCGTTCAGGAACTTAGGTTTGATGTGAAAATCGATGCTGAAAAACTCTTGGAAATGAAAAAGAACCGCGAGTTCGATCGGGTTATCGCTGCTCTCGAAAAAGTCCTTGAACCCTATTCTGAGTATAGCGATGTTCCCTCGAACCTCACGAAGTATAATGCACTGTTGATGGAGCTGTACTATCGTACTCAGAAATTTGATGAGTCGCTGAAGGTTTCCTCTAAAATAGCAAAGGATGATCGGGATACTGATCTCCAGGAAAAGGCGCGTATGTATCAGGCGCTGGCTCTTATTGATGCCGGACGCTCCGAGAAAGCGGAAAAATTATTATCCGAGTATGGCTGGGATGGGGATTTGTCTGGTGATACCTCCCCCGATAAGCTTTACATTACCGCAAAGCTCATGACCCTGAAAAAGGAATACAGCAAAGCCATGGAACTGGTGGCTAAGGTGATTGCGTTTAATAGTCAGGATCCCGACTGGATGCAACCCTCGGAAATGCTGTGCGCAGAGATTTATACCGAACTCGGGATGTATGATTCGGCCGAAGAGGTCTGTCGCCAAATCTTGATGTTGTATAGGGATACACCGGAGTACGATAAGGCCGGGTTGCTTAAAATTAGGATCGAGAAGTTGCGGGCGGAGAAGGAACTGGCAGGAAATTTAGATACTGAAGAAGCTTAACCGAAGGAGAGAGATAAAATGATGACGAAGAAACTTATTAAAATGGCATTTTGTTTAAGCCTGATTATGGGGCCTGTTGCATTTGCGCAGGAAGCAACCGATGCTGCTCCAGAAGCAACCGGACCGAAGGTGGAGAAAACCACCCTGATGCAGATGATCAAGCAAGGGGGATGGTCTATGTATCCCTTGGGGTTGTTCTCGGTAGGCATGGTCTTTTTCATGGTGCAGAATTTCCTGTCCCTACGGGAAAAAGTATTGTTGCGTCCCGACCTGATGCCCGACTTTGTTCAGTTGATGAAGGATAAGAAAATTTTGGAAGCCCATAGCCTCTGCAAAGAGAACGAAACATTGTTTACCTATGTGTTTGCAGCAGGTCTTGAGCGTTGCTCCACGACGGGTGAGATCAATTTCGGCAAGATTAAGGAAGCGATTGAGGAAGCCAGTACAGAGGAAGTGACCCAATACATGAAAGCGGTAGACTACCTTTCGATCATTGGTGCAACCGCCCCGATGCTGGGACTCCTCGGTACGGTATCCGGTATGATCAAAGCTTTCCAAACCATCGGTTCGAAGGGCATGGGCAAGCCGGAAGAGCTCGCCGGAAACATTGGTGAGGCCCTTGTTACGACGGCGACCGGTCTGATCATCGCCATTCCTTGCATGCTGTCCTACTACTATTTCAGGAACAACTTCATCAAATCCACCGCTTCGCTGGGACGCCAGATTGGCGCGCTTCTTGATACGCTCGAATCCGGAGATCTTCCGTTGGGCTTCGAGGACATGGGAAGTGGAAAGAAAGCCGGGAAAGCACCTAAAGCCGTTGCTGAATAAACCCCTGCCGGACGAGGTGTGAAATGAAAGTCAAACTACCCAAAAAAGATGATGTGAGCATCGACATGGCCCCCATGATCGACATGGTGTTCCTGTTGCTCATCTTCTTCATGGTGGCTTCTGTGGTAACGGAGTTGGATAAGGTCGAGGTGAAGATCCCCGAGGCCGAATATGCCAAGGTTCCGGATGAAACCAAAGGGCGCATGATGCTATCGGTGGATGCGAACAATCAGGTCTATGTAGGTACGGTTCCTGTAACCATTGCCGAACTCAAGGAGCTCGTCAGTGACGAGCTCGATCTGAATCCCGAACTGCGAATCCTGATTCGTGCGGACGAGCGGGTCGAGTACAAGACCAATAAAGATATAATGGTTGCATGCGGCGAGGTCGGCGCAACCGATCTCATCTATGCAACCTTCGAGGAATAGCGATGAAACTGCTTGAAGATTTTATGAACAAGAAGGTTGAGATGCAGATCACCCCGTTGATCGACGTGGTTTTTCTGCTTCTCATTTACTTCATGGTAACGGCCTCGCTGATCCAGAAGGAAGCGGATCTCTCTTTTATGCTTCCGGTGAATATCCCTTCGGACGAGCCCATACAGCTTCCGATCGAGGTATTGATCGAGGTGACTGAACTGGGTGATATCGTGATTGAAGGTATGATTTTTGGCAGTGGCGAAAGCAATCTTGATGATCTCATTTCGCAATTGATCACGTTGAGGGAAGCGGCCGACTCGTCGGCCAGCGAACTTATTGTGAATATTCTGCCTGCAGACAAGGCCTTGCATGGCCGAATTGTCAAGGTCATGGATGCGTGTGCGGCGGCCAATGTGAAAAACATGTCGTTCAGCATGACGATGTAGGTACGAGATAAAGTATGTCTGATAAACCCAAAAAACGATTCTTTGCAAACCACGCAAAGTCAAGTGCCTTGTTGGTCAGTCTGGTGATTCATGCCATATTGGTCGTCGTGGCGATCTCCTTTGTTGCCGTCACGGTGATCCAGAAGGAAGACAAGCAATTCGAGGCCAAGCAGGTCGTTCGCCCGCAGCAAAAGCTGAAAAAACTTCAGGTTCCGGTTAAAATGAAGAAGAGAAAGCCGAAGCCCAAGTTGCGCAAACGATTGGTGGCCAAGAATCTTGATCGCAAGGTTCCTGAAATCCAGATGCCGGAAATTACCGGAATCAAGGGGGGTATAGGAGCGATGGGTGGCGACGGCGGAGCCGCTAGCATTGGATTCACCATGCCGGAAATCGATTTTTTCGGGGCCAAGGCGAGTGGTGAAAAAGTCGTTTTTGTGGTTCACTTTGGTCCGGCTACGATTGGTAGAAATCCCTTTTCCCGTATGACGGGGCTCACCATCCGCAAACGCCTCGAGGACATGGTAAACGGCATGCCGGAATATACCTTGTTCAATGTGGCCTGTTACTGGATGAATGACACGTGGGCGATGGAACCGAACATCATGTTGGCCACGCCTGCCAACAAGCAGAAGGTCATGGATTGGATGGCACCGGTGAATCCTCTTGAAGGCGAGTATGCGCACTGTTTTAGCAAGTCACCCAAATCTGTCGGTGCGGCAAGGGGAAGTTATCCTAAAAAAGTGGATAAACTACCCTTCTACGCAACAAAATGGGCGTTTCCTTATGTAGTCCCTTCGAATTTAGAGCAAAAATATCTTTCTGATGCAAAGAAAGGCTATGTGCATTGGGGGCGGGGAGTTGCATGGGCTATTCTTGAGCAAAAGGCCGACACGATTTTTGTTTTGACCACCAACTATATCGATGGGTGGGGCGGGGGTGGAAATCCTTCAAAGATTACCTCCTCGTATAAAAAGATGTGCCTCGACGTCTACGGGCCGGATAAAAAATTGTGGCCTACCATTAATGTCGTAGTTCTGGCCAAAGCGGGTAAGGATTCAACGGGTGCCAACAATGTGTTGAATTCGAAATTCGGTCCCGTGGTAAAGGGATTTAGAGGTGATGGATCTGTCATCGATGATATTACGGATTATATGACCGATGATGAGAAGGTCTTGATGCGGAAATACAGGACGGAATACGAGAACGAGAATTAAGGCAAAGGTCGTTTTTCTCTAGAACAGAAGATATATGGCCTTCGCTGGCGCATTTCATCCGATTGAAAAAGTCCTCGCCTTTATGCGTGGACTTTTTTAGTAGTGAGCGGGTTTCTTTTGATGGTGACCGCCCGTTGGATTGACTAAACATCTATCGTGAACATAGGAGACACAATGACTCGATTTAAAATTCTTAGGATAGCATGTGTGGCACTATTGACGATATTCCAAGTCGCACAGACTTACTCGGATAAGCCGAATATAATCTACATCAATGCCGATGACTACGGGATCATGGACATCGGCTATAATTCAGACCGCTACCGGACTCCGAACCTCGATCGGTTGGCGAAGGAGGGGATGGTCTTTACGGAAGCCTATGCTCCGGCGGCCAACTGCGCACCGAGCCGCGCGTGTGTCATGAGCGGGCAGTATGGTCCGCGCCACGGCGTTTATACGGTGAATAGTTCCGCGCGCGGCAAGGCGCAGTACCGCAAGCTGATTCCCATTAAAAACACGCTGCATCTCGATGATGAAATGTTGACGATTCCCGAGGCGCTGAAGGCGGGCGGGTATAAAACGATCCATCTTGGAAAGTGGCATCTCGGCGAGGATCCCTGCACGCAGGGGTTCGACTACAACGTGGGTGGCGGAACGTCGGGCAGTCCCTACGGAGGCTACTTTGCTCCGTTCAAAGGGCCGATGGCCAAGTATAACAAACCCTATGGAAAGGGCACGCACAGCACCGATATCTTTGCGGAAGAAGCCATTCGGTTCATGAAGGAAAACAAGAAGAACCCCTTCTTCATGCACATGGCCTATTATGCGGTTCATAGCCCCATCCAGAAGGTGCCGGGCATGGTGGAGAAATATGAAGGCAAGAAAGACCTCAATGCGGCCTACGCCTCGATGGTTGAAAAGATGGATGAAAGCATCGGGAAGATTATCGATCAGTTGGACGCGCTCGGACTGAAGGAAAATACGCTGGTACTATTTAGCTCCGACAATGGAGGATTTTACGAAGTCTCGAAACAGACGCCCTACCGCGCCGGCAAGGGGGCCTATTTCGAAGGGGGCATTCGCGAACCTATGATCGTCCGCTGGCCGACCAAGGTGAAGGCGGGAACAAGCTGCGATGCGCCTGTGATTGGCATCGACTTTTTCCCGACCTTCCTCGAGGCCGCCGGGCTGCCGGTTCCTTCCCGAAAAGTGCTGGATGGCGAAAGCTTGATGCCCTTGATGACCCAAAAGGGAACCCTGCCCAAACGCTCACTCTATTGGCATTTCCCCATCTATCTCCAGGGGGATTGCGATGCGAGCGATTCGCTTTTCCGCACGCGTCCCGGCTCGGTGGTGCGGGTCGGGAAATGGAAGCTGCACGAATATTTCGAGGACGGGCGGCTGGAACTCTACAATCTGGAGTCCGACATCGGGGAGCGTGAAAACCTCGCCAAAAAAATGCCGGAGAAGGCCAAAGAACTGCATGCCATGCTGAAGGCTTGGCGCAAAGAGATAGACGCTCCGGTTCCAACTCAGTTGAACCCGAAATACAATGAAGCCACCGACCTAGCTGCACGTAAGATGGAGCCACGAGCTAAATGGAAAAGTAAAATAAAAGGACCCTAATTCTTGGAACTAGCCATTTCAGCCCAATAGAAAAGGGATATGATGCGAATGAAAATATCTGGAGTGCTGGTTGCATTGTTGTTTGGATGCTCAAGTTTCGGTGCCGCGAAGCCGCGCATGAATGTGCTGTTTATTATTTCGGACGACCTGACGGCGACGGCGCTCTCTTGCTACGAAAACAAGGTCTGCCAGACGCCAAATATTGACCGGCTGGCGTCGGCGGGTACGCGCTATACCCGCACCTACTGCCAGTTCCCTGTTTGCGGCCCCTCGCGCGCGTCGTTCATGTCGGGCTACTATCCCCACGCCACCGGAACCTTCGGCT
>JAOZKS010000469.1 GCA_029935255.1 Pontiella sp. | reverse complement strand
GGGGCACTGTCCTAACCTTGGGGAATAATGTTTTATTTGGTGACTTGAGTCTCGGTGGTACTGCCAGTCATGTACTCTCCATGAGCAATACGGTGGTTTCGTCAGGAACGGTAAAGCAAACCGGAGGGACTGCGAATATTAACCTTTGGAACGACTCCCACTTCGTCAACACCACGGTTTCGAATGGAACGATGAATTTTAATAACCAGAACTTTAACCTTGGTTCTGGAAGTTCATTTTCTCTTCTGGATGGAAATAGTCTGGCCAACTTTAATGGTGGGTTAACCGTACAGAGCAACGGAACGTTTAATGTTGGCTTGGGGACGGTGAGTGCCACGACCTCTGATGCGCAGGCGGGGGGCTTGCTTTTGACCTCCTTTAATGGGACGACGAATGGCGTGATTACCGGCGATAATCTTACTTTTAAGCAAGGGGTGACGTGGAATATCGATGGCGGTACCAATAGCCCGCTTGTCGGCCATGAATTCTTGCTGGCTGAAGGCACGTCCAGTTTGACCTCTGGGGTCGATATTGCGGATGTTACCTATGTGGGTAGTGGTGGAAGCTGGCTGGAGGGCATTGAGCGTTTGACGAATGATGTGGCGACTCTGAGCCTGCGGGCGATCTACGGCACGGGCAACTTGAATGATGCCTTGGGGGTTGGAGAGGGCTCGGGGAATGAAAATACGGAATATGGCAAGGCCATGGCCGACTGGACCACGATATTGCCTAAAAATGGTGATATGTATGACAATCTAAAGGGCATGACGCAGGCGCAGGGGCAGCAGTACACACGGGATCTTTCGGTGCGTACGCCGGAGATGGCCAATACGCTGATTCGTTTGCAGGGGGTCTTTTCAGACCAGATCAAGGATCGCACCCGCAGCTACTTGCGCTATAAGAACTGGGGCAGCGATGCCGCCTATGCGCCGAATGGTGCGCAGGGTCCGGATACCTGGTATGAAGACAGCAAGGATTGGCTGGGCGAACACCTTTGGAACTGGGATGCCAGTGATTCGGCAAGGAAGGTCGACGATAGCGCGCCGCACCCAAAATTGGCCCATGATACCTCGGATCTGAATAAACCCTATATTGCCGAATCTTCGAAGAAAGCCAATATGGTGCATTCCCCGAAGTCTTCCCGGGATAAGATTGAAATTCCCGCCACCTATCAGATTTGGGGTCGGGGCTATGGTTCGTTCATCGATCAGGAATCGACCTCTGAACACGCGGGCTACGGGGCTTCAACCGCAGGCGGTACGCTGGGGCTGGATAAGCGCTTTAACAACCTGTTGCTGGGTCTGGGTGGTGGTTATGCCCATACCATCATGGATGGAAATACCGGGAACGATGGCGAGGCCAATACGGGGTATGGAACCCTTTATGGTGCGGTGAATGGTGAAAGAGGCTATTTTGATGCGAACATCAATTATGCCTTCAGCCAGGTCGAGACCGAGGGGGTTGATTATTATACCGGCGAATATGATGCCAGTACGGTAGGTTTGTATTTGGGGGGCGGAATGGGCTTTTCCTGGTTCAATGATTCGACCCTCTTTACACCGGAAGCCTCGTTGTTGACCACCTACTACACGCGGGGCGACTATACGGAAACATCTTCCGACGGCCTGCTGGACAAGGCGTGGGATTCCTACGATCAATGGTCGTACCTCAGCTCGCTGGGTGCCACGATTTCGATGATCAAGCAGATTGAAAGTTTTAATCTGGAGATGGAGTTCCAGCCGGAAGTTCGCCTGCACTGGCTGCATGAGTTCAATGCCGACATGGATGCGCCGCTCTATCTGAGTGCGGCTGGGAATCAAATCGGGGTATCGCTTCAGGCCCGACAGGAAAACCTGTTCAAGATTGGAACGGGTGTGCGATTCTCCAAGTGGCAGTCCGATACGCTCGAGTTCGGATTGGATCTTGATGGAGCCTTTGGGCAGGACTACAAGGCCTTGATCGTTAGCGGAAAATTACTGCATCGTTTTTAGGTCGATCGTTCAGAGTTTGGAAGTCCCCTTCGGTCTCGGAGGGGATTTTTTTTGTTCACGCTCCACGTCCGGGAAACGCTGTCCCTTCCGTTGGTCGGGTGTAGCGCGTGCTACACGGTTGTTTGGTAAGCGTCCGAAGTCTCACCCCTGTCGGGTGGCGCGGGTAGCTTTCCATTGTGCGGGAGTGTAGTTCTTGGCGGTGCGGTTGGTC
>JAOZKS010000468.1 GCA_029935255.1 Pontiella sp. | reverse complement strand
CTCGGAGATTGATCGCGATGCCGGTGTTTTTGCCATTAAGCCGAGCGGCATTGATTATGATGAAATGACGCCGGATGATATTCCGATCATTTCGCTGGAGACCGGCGAAAAGATCGAAGGGAAAATGAATCCCTCATCTGACACGGCGACCCATTGGCACCTCTACCGCGCGTTTCCAGACCTTGGAGGAATTGTGCATACCCATTCGCCTTTAGCAACAGCCTGGGCACAGGCGCATCGCGAAATCCCATGTCTTGGAACCACGCATGCCGACACCTTCTACGGTTCCGTTCCCTGCACCCGCCCGCTCACGCAGGCCGAGATCGAGGGCGAATATGAACTCAATACCGGCAAGGTGATTGAAGAGCATTTTGAAAAGAACGGACTCAATGCCGCCGAACTCCCGGGCGTGCTGGTTTCCAGCCATGCCCCCTTCACCTGGGGGGCCAATGCCATGAAGGCGGTGATGAACAGCCGCATCCTCGAGGAAGTGGCCAAAATGGCTTCCACCACGCTGGCGCTCAATCCGGGCATCGGTACGGTGGATCAATATTTGATGGATAAACATTATCTCCGTAAACACGGAGCCAACGCCTACTACGGGCAGAACTAACAGCTGGGCAGCTTGTTATGACGGGACTATCAGGATTAGACTGGTGTGTTATCGGGATTTATTTTGCGGCACTGATCGGTGTCGTCTGGTGGTCTTCGCGTAAGCAGGACACCTCTGCTGACTACTTTCTGGCCGGTCGTAACATCGGCTGGTTTGCGATAGGAAGTTCCCTGTTCGCATCGAACATCGGTTCTGAGCACATTGTTGGTCTAGCAGGTTCTGGGGCATCGACCGGCATGGCGATGGCGCATTGGGAAATGCACGCATGGTGTATGCTTTTACTAGGCTGGGTTTTTGTTCCCTTTTACTACCGGGCTAACGTATTTACGATGCCTGAGTTTCTGGAAAAGCGCTTTAACTCGAATGTGCGTTGGATTCTATCGGTGGTGTCCCTCATAGCCTATGTTTTTACCAAGGTTTCAGTGACTGTTTATGCGGGGGCTTTGGTCTTTCAAACATTACTTCCTGAAATGCAGTTAACGATCTTTGGACAGGTTTGGGGGCCATTCTGGATCGGGGCATTTGCAACGGTAATTCTGACGGGTATTTATACGGTTTTCGGGGGGTTGCGTGCAGTGCTTTATACAGATACCGCGCAAGCGGTAATTCTGCTGATCGGTTCCTTTTTTATTACGTTCTTCGGTCTAAAGGCGCTGGGAGGCTGGGGAGAGTTGCAATCGGTTTGCGCCGACCGCGCCAGCCAGCTGGCACTCTGGCGTCCGATGGTACAGGCCGGATCCGATATCCCCTGGTGGAAGAATGGCGATTTTCCAGTCCTTGGAATTCTGATTGCCTCGCCGATTATTGGAATCTGGTATTGGTGTACCGATCAGTACATTGTGCAGCGTACATTGGCGGCCAAGAACCTGACCATGGCGCGGCGCGGTGCGATTTTTGGCGCATTCTTAAAGGTCTGGCCTGTCATGATTTTTCTTATTCCCGGGATGATCGGCTGGGCGTTGCATCAGAAGGGGGTTCTTGTGATACCACCCAAGGTGGTGGATGGGGTCACTGTGGCACCGATTGATGGAGACCAGGTTTTTGCTACGATGGTGATGAATCTTCTTCCAACGGGGCTGCGAGGTTTGGTGGTCGGCGGATTACTGGCCGCTTTAATGAGCTCGCTCTCCTCTTTGTTCAATTCTTGTGCATCGCTCTTTACGGTCGATATCTATGAAAAACTGCGCCCGAACCAATCGGAAAAACATCTGGTATCGGTCGGGCGTTTTGCAACCACGATTATTGTTTTGCTGGGCATGGCCTGGATTCCGGTCATGTATAAAGTGGCTGGCGGTGGGCTCTATCAATATCTACAAAGTGTACAGGGCTATCTTGCTCCACCGATTACGGCTGTGTTCCTGTTAGGACTTTTCTGGAAACGTATCAATGCACAAGGCGCGACGTGGGGACTGATTATCGGTTTTGTGTTGGGAATGGCTAAGCTCACCATTCAAGCCAAGTATGGCACATTGGATCCCATGAAAGCAGCGGACCCCTCCTTTCTCGCCGCGATTGGTGACTTTAACTTCCTATATGCTTCGGGGGTGCTTTTTCTGATCAGCATCGTAGTTATTATCGGGGTTTCATTTT
>JAOZKS010000467.1 GCA_029935255.1 Pontiella sp. | reverse complement strand
TATTCAGGCCTTGTTCTCGGTTTGGACGAATAGCGTGCTCACCGATGAAGAAAGAGTCGATGCTCTTTTGTTTGGCGATACAGCAGTCCACCTGACTTTCCAGGGGGAAACCTTAACCGAGGATGACATTTCAGACACCCTTATTGGACATACGGGAACGGATTTCTTTGTGGTAACCATCGGGGATGTCGTCACCGACTTCGATGAGACCACGGAAACCCAGCTGACATCCTGGTTTTCCGAGCCTTCGGGCGGAACCCAATTAATATCAAGTGGCTGGACCAACTTGGTTACCCTTGCTGGCGATCAGGCGCCTTTGGCGACGGTCACCCCTTTCACCCAAGAAGACATGCCTTTTTCCGAAGCGGTTCGGGTAACGACTGTACAGTGGTGGGATCCGGCGGATACAAATCGTTTGCCGAACAGGGCGGATACAAGAATACAGATTCACACAACGGACTCCGTGGTTTCCAACGATCTGGTATACGTGCGATTTTTCTACCGCACCACTCCGCAGATAGAAGGGGAGAACCCAGGAGGCCTGTTTATTGTGCGAAAAAGCGTTGATAGCAGGCAAGCAAGTCGTCCGGGTGTGTCTCTGACAAATACAGAATGGAAGGAGAACGTGTTCGCCTTTGTTTATAACGGCTCCGAAACAACGCCGCTGTATTTGGATCTATACGTCGGGGCGATTAGTCAAACCATCGAAATCGGTGGCATTGAAATCGTCAAATATGTGCAGGACACCCCCGGGACTCCGGGTCTTGGTGCTTTCACGTTTCCAACGGCTAGTTCCGAAGGCAATCATGTCTATATGAATGAATCCGTATCGATGGATATATTGTACAATGATCGCGATTCTATCGATGCCGTGCATGTATCGGCCATAGATTTGCCGGAAAACGGCACGATCATGCCTGGCGGAGTATCCAACGAATTTGTCTACACGCCAAACCCCGGATTTACGGGTCAGGAAGATATTACCTATGTTGTCTCCGACCCATACGGCAATGCGGCTCAGGCAACGGTGCGATTTGTGACCAAACCCAGTTTTCAGGATGGGAGCTGGCTCTTTGGCGACGATCCGGGACTGCTTGCGAAGAGAGTCGGTCAGAATAGTATCGGCTTGGCCGAAGATTCGGTTTATCCGGTTGGGAATATTTCACTAGGCCGGATTCAGGCGGGTGCACTCGATCAGACGAACGATTTCTTTTCGCCTTATTACAATCTCTATGCCAAAAAGAACGCCGATGGCTTGCGCGATTTCCCGGCAGGCTGGGCCTGGCATCTTGATTCAACTTTCGAGAGAGGCAACTATCGCTGGGCCGGCGTAGGCTTTTTCCCGAATAAGGTCTACGACGGTTGGTATGGTTGGAATGTCCGAGACATCAAGGAGTGGAGGATTCAGATGGATCTGGAAAGGTACATGATTGGTTTTGAGCGCCTCGTTATGTTCGATTCCTTCTGGCATTACTACCCCGAGAGCGGAAGCTATAGACCTGCTCGGACAATGGATCTGGGATTGGTGTTTGCCACGAGAGAGCAAAAACCGGATATATTCGAACTAGAACCCGTAATCCTTGACGGGCAAGAGGTTTATTTTAAAGCCCCCGAGGAGGGTTACGACATTTGGGCTATTCGCGCCTATATCCTTCTTGAGGATGAGGATTTAAACCATTTCACCGTTGATTTCGATATTGCGACGCTCTTCCACTACTTGCTCGACAACAACCTGATCTTTGAGCAAAGTTTTGAGGATCATAATGGCGAGATGTACTTCACGAGCATGTCGCTAACACAGGAGCTGAAGCACCGCGCGGAGATCACCACGGGATTCTTTCGTTGCAATGACTTGCGTCAAGACATCAAGTTGGATGCTCCAGCCAAGAATCCGATTCCGGATCTTTCCTACTACGACACCGAGGCGGGGATCCCCCATGTTGTCAATCTCGACGATGTATTCTTCCAGTTTGGTGGGCCTCGTCTCATCGCGCCCACCAACGGAATCGACCTCATCGCAGTGCCGAGCCACTACACCTACAGCGTGCAATCCAACACGGATTCCGGGGTCTTGACGACATCGATCATTAATGGAGATCAGCTTGAACTGCTGCTTTCCGGCAATGTGGGCGAAACCGAAATCACCATTCTCGCAACCGATGCGTATAACCACTTGTCCGATGTGGAAACCTTCAAGGTGAATGTG
>JAOZKS010000123.1:6824-7432 GCA_029935255.1 Pontiella sp. | reverse complement strand
TAATGTATGCGAACGGAGAAGGAGTGGAACAGAACAACGAAAAAGCGGTTGAGTGGTATCGTAAAGCCGCGGAACAGGACAACTACTTCGCGCAGCACAATCTGGCATGGCGCTACCAAAACGGGGAAGGCGTGGGAAGCAACGCAACCGCAGCCTTCGAGTGGTATTCCAAATCAGCGGAAAATGGATATGCCAATGCGCGGAATCAGATGGGCGACTGCTATTTTTATGGTCGGGGTGTCGAACTGGACTACGCATTGGCTTCCGAATCTTTCCGCAAGGCTGCCGATCAAGGCCTCGCGGTTGCCCAATACAACATGGGGTGGTGTTTGACGTACGGCTTGGGACTGGAAACAAACGATAAACAAGCGGTTCGGTGGTTTAAAAAGGCGGCGGAACAGGGGTATGCGTTAGCGTGCTACCGTACCGGATTAGGGTATTTCAATGGACAGGGTGTTCGGCGGGATCGAGAAACGGCCTTGGCGTATTTTCAACAGGCGGCCGAACAGGGTGTTGCGGATGCCCAAAACCATTTAGGCTGGGCCTATGTCTATGGACTAGGCGTTGAGCAGGATTATGAAAAGGCCTTGGAATGGTATCGTCTGGCC
>JAOZKS010000123.1:0-6814 GCA_029935255.1 Pontiella sp. | reverse complement strand
CTCAGAACAACCTCGCGGTGTGTTATGTTAAAGGTCGGGGTGTTGATATCGACTATGAAACGGCGCTCGGTTTGCTGCGCCAGTCCGCTGAACAGGATGATGGGGATGCATACTACAATCTTGGATGGTCCTACGATGGCGGACACGGGGTTGAGCAGGATTCAGCGCAGGCCTTGGAGTGGTACCGCAAGGGGGCCGAGGTCGGAAATATTAATGCACAGCGAATGGTTGGCATTTACTATGCGGAGGGGACTGCCGTTTCGAAGGATGCTGTCGAAGCCGCAAAGTGGTACGCGAAAGCGGCGGAGGGTGGCCATGCCGATGCCCAATATCGTGTTGGTTTATGTTACGAGGAGGCCAACGGGGTGGAGCAGTCGAATCAGCTGGCCGTCAAGTGGTATCGCAAGGCGGCCGAACAAAATGATTCCGATGGGCAATATCGCCTGGGAATTTGTTTCCTGAACGGAACCGGACTACACCAGACCGACCGTAAAGCCACCCTGTGGTTCCGCAAGGCCGCGATACAGGGGCATGATGAAGCTCAGGCCTCCCTTGCCAAATGCTATTTCCAAGGGCGCGGCGTAACCAAAAACTACCGAGCCGCCTGGCAGTGGTATCGGGCTTCGCTTCGATAAGTTCCTCTTTGTGGGGGTTGATGCATTTCTCGAACACCGTATTTTGAGGTAGGTTTTTGGGGTTCCAACCGTTGGGGAATCATTGTAGAGTCCGCCGCTATGGAACCAATAAACCAACGGAAAATGGATCATATTCATATTGTATCCGAGGGCGGCGATATTGACCGGCGGCGATACTATTTCGACCGCATCCACCTCACGCACCGTGCCCTACCGGAATTGAATCTCGCAGAAGTCGATCCCTCCTCCAAATTCATGGGTAAGGACTTATCGTTTCCACTAATCATCTCTTCGATGACAGGTGGTGCCGACGGCGAGTTGGTGAAGATCAATCGCAACCTTGCGCTGGCGGCCGAGGCCGAGGGGGTGGCGTTTGCGGTGGGCTCCCAACGGGTCTTTCTTTCCGACGATGCGGCCCGCGAAAGTTTTGAACTGCGGAAGTATGCGCCAAATGCACTCCTTCTCGGAAATCTCGGGGCGGTTCAGCTGAACTATGAATTGGGTTTTGCGGACTGTGAAGCGGTGCTGGATATTCTCGGGGCGGACGGATTGTATCTCCACTTAAATCCATTGCAGGAGGCCGTGCAACCAGAGGGGGATACGGACTTTTCGAGCCTGCGCAGCAAGATTGCGGTTATTGTCCAGACCTTGAAGCAGCCTGTGGTGGTCAAGGAAGTGGGTGCCGGAATCTCCCCCGAAGATGTTGAACATCTCTTGGCCGCCGGGGTCAAGTATATCGATATTGCCGGATGCGGCGGCACTTCATGGAGCAGGGTCGAAAGCCATCGAAGCGATGAGCCGGAGTTGGGTGAACTCTTTAGCGACTGGGGCATACCAACCCCATTGGCCCTGCGGGCCATGAAGCCGTATCGGCATGAAATGAAAATGATTGCATCGGGCGGAGTACGGAGCGGGATCGATATGGTCAAAAGCATGATTCTGGGCGCATCGCTCTGCGGCGTGGCACGGCCCTTCCTGAATCCGGCCCGCGAGTCGGCAGATGCTGTTCGCGAAGTGATTCGCCGCCTGCGGAGGGAATTCACCACCACGATGTTCCTGCTGGGTGCCGGGCGCATTGACGATATTAAAGAAAATGAAGGATTGATCCTGGATGAATATTGGAATTGATCGGCTTAGCTTCTACACCTCGAACTACTACGTGGATCTTAAGACTCTCGCGGAAGCGCGTTCGGTTGATCCCGATAAATATTATATCGGAATCGGCCAGGAAAAAATGGGCATTCCACCGCCCGATGAAGATGTGGTAACGCTCGCGGCCAGCGCGGCCTATCCATTGATGCGGGATGGCGAGCTCGATGGCGTGGAGCTGTTGCTCTTTGCCACGGAAAGCGGGATCGACCAATCCAAAGCCGCCGGAATCTATGTTCATGGTCTGCTGGAAATGTCGCCGCGCTGCCGCACGGTGGAACTGAAGCAAGCCTGCTACAGCGGCACGGCCGCTCTCCAGTTGGCCATTGGGTTTGTTGCCCGTAATCCAGGCAAGAAGGCTTTGGTGATCTCATCCGATATCGCCCGCTACGAATTGGGAAGCCCCGGGGAAGCCACGCAGGGTTGCGGTGCGGTGGCCATGCTGGTTTCCGCCAACCCGCGCTTGGTGGCCATCGAGCCCGAGAGCGGTTACTACACGGAAGATGTCATGGATTTCTGGCGACCGAACTATCGCTCGGAAGCGCTCGTCGACGGTAAATATTCCACCATGGTCTACATCCACGCACTGCTCGAATCCTGGAAGCAGTATGCCGAGCTGACCGACCGCACGCTGACCGACTTCGACCGCTTTTGTTACCACATCCCCTTCACCAAGATGGCTGAGAAGGCGCATCAAAAACTGTCCCGAAAACTAAAGTCTCCAATTGAAAAAGCGGAAATAGCAGGACTGCTGGAAGGATCCTTGCGCTACAGCCGAATCACAGGGAACTGCTATGCGGGTTCGATGTATGTCGGGCTTGCTTCGTTGCTGGACACCGACGGGGAGGATCTGACCAACAAGCGCATCGGGCTGTATAGCTACGGTTCCGGATGTGTCGGAGAGTTTTTCAGCGGGGTGGTGCAGCCCGGATATCGAGAGGTTCTCTATGCGGATCAACACCGGAATTTACTGGAGAATCGTACCGAACTGACGTATCAACAGTACGAAGATATCTTCAACTATGGCGTGCCGGTCGATGGTGGAGAGTATGTGTTTCCGCAATACAAGACAGGGCCTTTCCGGTTCTCAGGCATCAGTCAGCACAAGCGCGAGTATGAATCGTTGGTAGATTAGCTTATGAAAGCAGTAGCTCCAGGAAAACTGATTCTTAGCGGCGAGCATGCCGTGGTGTATGGCAAACCCGCCGTTGCTATGGCGATCGATCGCAGTGCCGTTTTCGAGCTCACTCCACAGGCCGGAAATAAAATCACTTTTGACCTCCCCGGCGGCGCGGCGGGTGGATCGCATACCATCATGGCCTTACGCGACTTCAAGCGGCGGGTGGATCGGAAATACCGTGAATTCCTAGAGGGTGAAATCGGCATTCGCGATGTCCTCGCCATGCCGGCCGATCTCTTCCGCTTCGCTTTCATCCATACGCTCGATGGTTTGCATCGGCACATCGATTCCGGCATCTGCCTCAAACTTCGATCCACCATTCCGGTCGGTTGCGGCATGGGCTCTTCCGCCGCGACGGTATTGAGCGAAATCCGAGCCATCGGCCACTACATGCGCGTCGACTTCAAACCCGACTGGTACTACGAATACAGCCTCGATGCCGAAAAACTTCAGCATGGAAAGCCCAGCGGGGTCGATTCCTACATCTCGCTTCACGGCGGATGCGCCAGGTTCAGGGATGGGGTTGCAACGCCCATGTCGTTGCCGCGCATGAAAATGTTCATGGTTCAGACCGGCATCCCCGAAGCCACCACCGGCGAAAGCGTCATGGAAGTGGAGCGAAACTTTAAGAATAGCCAAATCTGGAGCGAGTTCGAAGCCGTCACCTCCTGTTTCGAGGATGCCATCCGCGCCAACGACGGGCAAAAGATTTGTTGGCTCGTGCGTGAAAACAATCGCCTGCTGGCCGCCATCGGTGTTGTGCCGAAACCCGTACAACGGTTTATTGCCGAGATCGAAGGGTGGGGAGGCTCCGCCAAGATTTGCGGAGCCGGCTCTGTGATCGGCGACAAAGGCGGCGTGGTTCTCGTTTTTTCAGATGGACCACCCACCGAACTCTGCGCAAAGTATGGCTATAGCGTGTCGCCCGTCCGCGGCGATCCCCTCGGCACCCGCATCGTTTAACCCATGGCCGTTTCCATTACCACCTCCGCTCCCGGAAGCCTCATGCTGCTGGGCGAGCACGCCGTTCTCCATGGCCACCACGCGCTGGTTTGCGCCATTAATCGACGTATCACCGTGCAGCTTTCCCCAACCTCCGAGCGATGGGTGAAAATCAATTCGGCACTCGGAAACTACCAAAGCCCCTTGGCCGATCTAATCAAGCACTCCTCCTTCCGGTTTGTCCTTCAAGCCATCACGCAGCATCATGATCAAATCCCGGCAGGCTTCACTTTGGAAATTGATTCCGAATTCTCCGCCGACATCGGATTTGGTTCTTCAGCCGCAGTAACGGTGGCAACACATGCCGCACTAATGCATTGGATCAACGGAGTTGATCCCGCACAAGAGGAACTATTTTCCCAATCCCTTGAAACGGTGCATACCGTTCAGGGCAGTGGATCGGGGGCTGACTTGGCGGCCAGTGTATTCGGTGGGGTTGTAGGCTACACGACTGCACCGGCGTTCCAACCCGTGGAAGTTTCAGTTCCCTTGACCGCCGTCTACTGTGGCTACAAGACCCCGACACCTGAGGTCATTCTAAAGGTCGAGCAGCTTCGTGCCGCTGACCCGGAGAAATATAATCGTATCTATGCCGAAATCGACACCTGCGTGATGAATGCGGTGTCCGCACTTGAAAACCACGACATTCCAGCTTTTGGACACCTCTTAAACCGGAATCAACTGCTGATGAAAGAGATGGGTGTGAGCTCCCCGGAGTTGGATGAAATAGTTGCGCGGCTTCAAGGCAACCCTGAAATCCTTGGTGCGAAAATATCCGGTTCGGGCCTGGGCGACTGCGCCGTTGGAATCGGCCACGCAGAGTTGCCAGATTTAGACTATTCGGTCTATCCTCTGGAGATAACACCAACGGGGTGCAGATGCCATGAATGAACCCAACTTGAAAGAACGACTTTACACCATTATTTTTGAAGCCGATACACCCAGCGGAAAACTGTTCGATGTGCTTCTGTTTGTCGCCATTCTGGCGAGCGTGCTTTTAACGATGCTTTCAAGTGTCCATTCAATCCAGGATTCCCACGGCACTTTATTGTTTACCTTGAACATGGCATTCACCCTGCTTTTTACCATTGAATACGGGCTTCGTTTGTATTGTTCTCCGCAGCGTGCCCGCTATGCCCGCAGCTTTTTCGGGGTGGTCGACCTGCTTGCCGTACTCCCGTTCTATCTCAGTCTTTTTATTCCAAGCACACGGTTCTTCGATGTGATCAAGGTGCTGCGAATGCTACGTATTTTCCGGGTGCTCAAGATGGCGCAATATGTCGGCGAAGCGGATTTGCTCATGAATGCACTGACTGCAAGCCGACGTAAGATCGGTATCTTCGTCGTAGCCGTTCTGAGTATTGTAGTGATTCTGGGATCGTTGATGTATGTCATCGAAGGCGAAGCAAACGGCTTCACAAGCATTCCCAGATCGGTCTATTGGGCGATCGTTACCCTCACCACCGTTGGCTATGGCGACATCTCGCCGCAGACTCCGGTCGGGCAGGCGCTCGCCGCCATGATCATGATCATTGGCTACAGCATCATCGCCGTGCCGACCGGCATCATCACCGCCGAGATAGGCCTATCCATCGCCCACCAGAAAACCGCCCGCACGTGCTCCGCCTGCGGACATACCCAGCACGATGCCGACGCCATCTATTGCAAGCAGTGCGGCGCGTCGCTGTAAGGTTTGGCTCGGAAAGGGGGAGGGGGAGGGGTCAGAGTACCAGAGTCAGTGCAAGTGATCTTTTCTTGCCCTGCCGCCCTTCTGACGTAGCCTCCCTACATGCCAAGAAAAGCACGGATCGAATACGAAGATGCGGTACACCATTAATTTATAGGACCCCTTTTTCGCCCGGTGATTCGGTCAAAGCACAGGGCACTCAGGGTCACGCTTAACGTTCACGATGAATAAATATTGACGTATCTACAAAACGTACATACATTACAGCCATGAAGTTTGATTGGGATGATAAGAAAAATGATGAAAACATCCAAAAACACGGAGTTGACTTCATGGATGTCGTCGAGATGTTTGAGCACCCTATGCTCACTCAGCTCGACACACGGAAAAATTATGGTGAAGACCGATGGATCGGTATCGGTTTGTTAAAACATATTGTGGCTGTCACTGTTTTTCTCGAGTGGGAAGATGAGGAGACCATCCGTATCATTTCAGCCAGAAAAGCAACGCGTTATGAAAGCAAAGAATACAATAAAAGAATCACGCACTGATTGGAGCCAATTGAGGAAGAAGCCAGATCAGGAGATCGATTTTTCCGATGTCCCTGAATTGAATAAATCCTTCTTCTCGAAAGCACAGGTTCGCATGCCGAAACGGAAAAAAGCCGTATCGCTTCGGCTTGATTCTGATGTGCTGGATTGGTTCAAGCACGAGGGCAAAGGATATCAAACCAAGATCAATGCCGTCCTTCGTTCTTATGCTGAAGCACATCAGCATTAATTCAAGAAGTGCTACTGGAAACGTCAGGCAGGAAACGGTATGCAGGTTAATCGATCCGTACTGATACGGAATTAGCGAAAGTTTAAAACGAGGAGCCCTGTGCGGGAAAATCGCACGCAGGGATCTGTACGGGGGGCGCCCAGAAATGGGCGGCTTTACCGTGATGCTACTGATATGAAAAATGTAATAATCATCCTAGTACACAGTCATTAATTTACTGTCGGGTATAGTTTTTTGAGTTTAATGCGGGCATCACTGGTTTTGAACCGCCAGTTCATCGGAGATGCATTGTTGTTTCTCACTTTTTGCCACTGATCAACTTCTCGCTCCAACGGTGTGAATTTTTGGCAGGAAAAGAATGCTGTGAGATGCGTAAAAACA
>JAOZKS010000122.1:6753-7473 GCA_029935255.1 Pontiella sp. | reverse complement strand
TAAATTCGTCGAGCCAGTAGCGGGCGTTGGAGAGGAGGAAGTGGAGGACTTCGGGTTTGGCGTAGTCGAAGCAGCGCGAGTCCCATGCGTCGTGGTCGCCGCGGTCGCCGTCGTGGAAATATTGGTAGAGGGTTCCGTCGAAACGCGAGAGGCCTTCGACTTCGTTCTTCACGGCGTGGGAGTGGACGAGATCCATGATGACGGCAATACCGGCTTCGTGGCAGGCATCGATGAGTTCCTTGAGTTCTTCGGGGGTTCCGAAGCGCGAGGAGGCGGCGAAAAAGTTGGAGACGTGGTAGCCGAAGGATCCGTAGTAGGGGTGCTCCATGATGCCCATGAGCTGGATGGTGTTGTAGCCCATGGCCACGATGCGCGGCAGAATCTTTTCTTTGTATTCGAGATAGGAGCCGACCTTTTCCTCTTCCTGTGCCATGCCGACATGCGATTCGTAGACGAGGGGTGCGCCGATGGGTTTGGCGGGATTCGGGAACTTCCATTTGTAGGGGTGTTCGGGATGCCAGACCTGCGCGGTGAAGATGTGGGTTTCGGGATCCTGAACGGCGCGGCGGACGTAGGCGGGTAGGCGGTCGCCGTCACCTCCGGGCCAGTAAAGGTGCAGTTTGTAGTGGTTGCCGTGCGCCATCATTTCGGCGGACAGCTCGATCTCCCAGACGACGTCGCCATCGCCGTAGTGCAGCGCGTAATCGTTACGCTGTTCCA
>JAOZKS010000122.1:0-6743 GCA_029935255.1 Pontiella sp. | reverse complement strand
TGCCCACTCGCGGAAGATCCATTTTCCATTGCGGAAGTGGAGTCCGTAGTATTCGTGCGCGTTGGCGAATTCGTTGAGGGAGATGCGCCCGCCGGTGAGTCGGTGTTCCATCTGCTGGATGAGGTCGGCGCGGTGGTGGATCTGCCCGAGGTAGGGTTCCATCCAGGGATCGTCGGCGAGTTTTGCAAGGGTTGGACTTCTCATGGAATAAACCTAGGTTGCTTTTTCAAAAATCTCATCGACGAGTGGGCGGTGGAGCATTTGCTGGTAGATGTCAATATAGGCCTGCGCAGTAACGGAATGATTGAAGAGCTTTTTGCTTTCTTCCATGATCCGTCCGATCTGTGTGCCGCGCGTGTGTTCGTCAAGGCGATGGAAGTCCATGGCTTGGTCGATGGCCCAGGCGAGGCCGCCGGAGTCGTAGGATTCGAACAGGAAGCCGTTCCCGGTGTTGTTTTCAATATCCAGGTGGAAGACGGAATCGTGGAGCCCTCCGGTGTCGCGGGCGATGGGCAGGGAGCCGTAGATGACGCTGGTCATCTGGGGCAGGCCGCAGGGTTCAAAGAGCGAGGGCATGAAGAGGAAGTCGGAGGCGGCGAATCCAATGTGCGACAAGCCTTCCTCGAAGTTGCAGACGCCGACGCGTTTGTAGAGGTCGTGTTGATAGACGATGTCGTGGAACACTTGCTGGTAGGCTCCGTTGGCGACGAAGGCGATTTGAAGTCCATCGTCCCAATATTGATCGACGACTTGGTAGAGAATATCGGCGACAAGCTGGCAGCCTTTCTGCACGGGATCGAGACGCGAGGGCCAGAAGAAGAGGGGGGCATCGGGGTTGATCTCCAGGC
Source organism: Pontiella sp. (assembly GCA_029935255.1). GTDB lineage: Bacteria > Verrucomicrobiota > Kiritimatiellia > Kiritimatiellales > Pontiellaceae > Pontiella. Next base: position 5,895 of record JAOZKS010000122.1, on the reverse strand, counting down.
CGAGGCGTTCCTGAAAGTGGATTTTATTCGTGCGTTTAGCGTCGAGGTGATTGGCGATGCCATAGTTCTCGACGAGATATTCGTCGGTTTCCGGGTCGGCCGAGGCATCGGGAGAGTTGAGGATGCCTGAAGCGCAGCCGGAATGGTATTTGCCGGCCACTTCATACTGGATGTTTTCCGGAACGAAGGCGTGCTGGTTGTCGACGATCTCTTTCATGAAGGTCGGGCTGACGGTGTTGATGAAGTGCGAGCTGAAGATGCCGCTGCAGAGCAGGTCGACGGGGTTGTTGTCGCGGCTTTCTTCATAGTTATAGGGCGGCCAGCTATAAAAGAGGTTGCTCCAGAATTCGGCGGCATCGATACCTCGGTCCTCAATGGTGGCGAGCGTGGCCTTAAGCGTGTGGATGTTGTGGAAGGTAAAGAGGGTGGGGATGCCGAGCATGCGGGCCTCGGCAGGAATGAGCCCGGTCATCCAGTCGTTGCAGTGGATGAGGTCGGGCTTCACGGTTGGTATGATGTTGTTGATCACTTCGCGTTGGAAGGCCAGAGCAACTTTGAGGTCGTGTTGGTCGGAGTTGCTATAGACACGATCCTGATAGTAGAAGATCCGGTCTTCGGCGAGATGGATGCGATCTTCCGGAAGTTTGCTTTTATAGATCAGCAGTTCGTCGTCGATGAAGCTTCCGATGTCGACATGGAACATTTTGCGGTAGTGGGGAAGTGCCACATGGACATCCGCCCCGAGTTCATACAGGGCCGATACGAGGGAGGCAGATACATCCGCCAACCCGCCCGCTTTGGCCGAAAGTCTGTTGGTCATGTTTCCCATTCCGTCAGGTAGATAGGTAATCTCCGGCGTGACGATCAGTATGCGAGGACTTTTTTTCTTCTGTTGTTTTTGTTTCGTAGCCATGGCTTGGGACATTCCCCTTTCGTGTTGAAGCAATCAAATCAAGCGGAGGGGGTATTGACAAGCACATAGTTGCAGAGGGTGCTGAAAAGAGGTCGATTTGAAATTTGGGCTAAGGACTTGATAAAGAGACTTTCTTAAAGGATGTTCGCCGCATGAAAATACGATCAAAAATATCGATAGGAGCGCTTCTTGTGCTGGTAGTTTGTTCATCTTCCATGGCGGTTGAATGGGCTCAGAACATACGTGTGGTTTGGTCGGAAGCCCCGCAAACCGAAGCCATGGTGGTCTGGGACTCCGAAAATACGAATACTCCATCGGCCTTGGTTTACGATACCGTTTCGCGCACCGATGAGAAGCGCAGCTATGCCGCCTTCAGTTCGGTAACCGAAAGAGGGCTTTACAAAGATCCCCCAAACAAGCCGCGCAAAAAGAAGGATGGAACGGTTGTTCCTCCGGAGGAACCTGCGCCGGAACTCTTCTACCATCACGCCATGCTTGAAAACCTCAAGCCGGGGTCCGTCTATTATCTCGCCGTTAAAACCCCCGATGGAACCGGGCGCGAGTACCACTTCCGAACCGCGCCGGAGGATGGAGCGCCGTTTAAACTAATCTTTGCAGGCGACTCGCGCACGAGGATCGATGTGGCGCGGGAGATCAGCGAACAAATGAGTGAAATGGTTGCGGCGGATGATTCCATTCTTGCGCTGCTTCATGGGGGCGACTATGCGGGATCGCCTCGTCGGAAGTTTTGGAAACCTTGGCTGGAAGCCTATTCGCTCACGACGACATCCGGAGGGAAACTGCTTCCCATTATTCCCGTGGCAGGAAACCATGAAGGATTTGCAAACAACCCCATGTATTTGCAGGCCTACGGGTATCCCGGCGGAGAGGGGGGGTACTATCTCTGCTCGTTGACCCCCTCGGTGGGGATTCTGGTTTTAAACTCACAAGTCCCCGATAAAGAAAAACAACTTGAATTCCTCAAGCAGGCGCTAGGCAAAATGAAACAGGAAAAAATCCAGTGGCAGATGGTTGCCTATCACCGCCCCCTCTATCCTGCGGTGAAGGAACCCGGCGGTGATAAGGAATCATGGGTGCCGGTTTTTGAGGAGTTCAACCTCGATCTTGCTCTCGAATCCGACGGTCACTGCATTAAACGCACCGTGCCGATCCGTGGCGAAAAGGAATCCGCCGATGGGGTCGTTTATCTGGGAGAGGGCGGATATGGTGCGCCGCAGCGCGATCCCAAAACGGATCGATGGTTTATTCAGGGGGAGCAGGCCTTTGCTTCTAAAGGCGACCATATCATGATGCTCGAAATCACCCCGAAATCCATCAACTATTCAACCGTCCTCAGCACCGGCGAAGTGGTCGATTCCGCCGAGTTCAAGCCGCGCCGTCGTTAAGCTGCTTCACCACCCGGTAGAGTTCCGTAACGCCCCATGCCTGAGCACCGCAACCGCGCTGGACATGGGGCGTGTTGCCGTCGATCACCTCCGGTGACTGCCGTAGGCAACCATGATTGATGACATCCGATGCGCTGGCCAGAATGGAGAGAGCGGTGCCGCGTGCTTTTTCGCCGTAGATCATTACGAGTGCTTCGGCGTAGGACGGAAAGGGCCATGTCCATGCTGTGCCATTGTGGTAGGCCGGTTTGCGGCGGGTGTCTTCATTGCCCGTATAATTTCCCCAATAGGGGTTTTGCGGATCATTCAGCAGGTGGCCGTCATGATGGACTGGAGCGGGTCGGTTCACAGGGCGGTCGGCCAGGCTGCGGAGTGCGCCGGGGATCAAAAGTTGTTCGCACGCTTCAATAATTTTTTTACAAAGCCCAGGTTCCTTCACTGCTCCGAGGGTCACCGCCAGGAGTTGATTCGATCGCAGTGCATCGTCCAGCTCCGCATCGCGGGCCGCAGTTCCGGGCGATGCCGCAAGGCAGTCGGCGAGATAGGTGAAGTCGCCGGATTCAATCACATACAATTCGCGGATGGATGTTTCAACTTGTGCGGCAAAGTCCGCCCATTCCGGGGCGTCATCGATCATGGAAAGCATGTTCAGCGCATAGTGCCAGAGCGACTGGATTTCGATGGGGTAGCCTTGTCTCGGCGTGCCTGCGGGATAGTTGGTGTCCATCCAGGTGAAGTGGGAGGGGCTGAAGATCAGTCCGGAGTCGTGATCAAACGCAATCCCGTTTTCGGTTCCGTTGATGAGGCCGGTGGCAAGTGAAATGAGGACTTCCTTCAGGGTGCGTCCGCCGCAGTCTGCTTTCAGGAGTTTTTTGTTTCCTTGCGCGGTCATCAGTTCGTCGCAGGCCACGAACAGCCAAAGTGGAGCATCGGAGGTTTCCCGGTTGTTGTCATCGTTTCCGCGAATCATGTTGGGGATCGTGCCGCCTTTTTCGAACTTGGCGAATTGGAGCAGAATGTTCTGCGACTGCTCCAACAGGCCGGCGGCAATGATGCCGCGCAGGCAAATCAGTGTGTCGCGTCCCCAGTCGAGAAACCACGGGTAGCCTGCAATGACCGTTTGGAATTCATCCCGCTTCACGATGAACTGCTCCATGGAAATCTTCATCGCCTGCTCGATGGAAATGGATTTAGGGATTGGTTCAGCAGTTAGGGGCCGTTTGAATTCTGGGAGGGCTCCTGTTCCTGCGGTCAAGTTGGCGGATTCATTGCCGAGCAAATCAATCTTGAAGTAGCCGGGGCTGAATAGATCGGAGGAGCCATCGATGCCGCGGGCCTGGTCGACCGGGTGATCGACCATGTAGTGCCACTCCGGTTCGGGATGGAATTTGCTGCCCTTGAGTTCGATATGGAGTTTTCGGTCGTGGGCCGGTTCGAATGTGAATCCGTCTTTCATGCTTTGAACGGCATTGGGCCAGTGAGCTTCCGGGCCGGCATGCGCTTTGGTGACTTCATGGTTGCAGCGGTCTTCAATGTCGGGGCGAAGGATGAGGGTGACGGGCTGGTGGTCGGCCAGATGTTCGGGGTCGGTTCCTGCCTCTTCCCGGAGAAAATTAATTTGGATGGCATTGGTGTCGGGATGCAAGTGCAATGCGGCTTTGAACGGGATGAGCCGGCCTTCGCCGACCGGAACGGCAAAACTCCAGATTACCGTGCCGTCGTCGGCGACGGAGAATCGTTTTTGGCAGTGGAGGGAGAGTTCGTTGGAGTAGTCTCGGCAGACGATCCATGCGCGGCAGCGGGTGAATAGCGTGTGGCGGTCGACGGGGACGTTGGGGTCGAGGTTGGCGGAGAGCAGGCCGTCGTATTTGCTACGCAGTTTCGCCCAGCCGATGCGTACTTGCGATAGTGCGCCATGATGATTTGTGCAGACCGCATACCGGTTGCGGTCGTGGATTTCTCCCGCTCGGAAGGTCGTGGATATCAGGGCGTTTTTTTCTTCGCATAATTGCATGATGGGCGTTTCGGAATGCTGAATTCCATCGGCCTCGAATGCCGTGATTCTGAGGGCTAGGTTCTGATGGGTATTCGGGGTTTCCAGTGGATGAAACAGGGCGAAGGATTTTCCATTGGCCTGAATGAGCGATTTTTCATGGGCAAGGGTTTCTTTGCTTCCATCGGAAAGTTCGGCAATAAAACCGCAGTCGGCCTGAATGAGGAGAAAGTGACCGGGAGGAAGCATGACGGTACGGCGGGTATCGCTCGGCCAGTTCCATGAGCTGACGACGGGGGTGCCGCCCGCAAGTTCCATGCATAGCGTCCGCGGATTCGCAGTAAAGCGGGCCAGGTCGAAATTTTCCAGGGTCTGGAAGTGGGCATACAGATCCATGGCTTTGGCGCGCAGGCATTGCTCTTCGCTCCTTTCGGAACCGATGAAGGGGGTTTCCAGCGTTTGGAAAATAAGATTCATCCAGTCGGGCTCGTTGGAGAGGCAGAGGACTTCGCCGGGTTGAAGGGGGTAGCTGTTGTTGCAGTGCCGAACGGGATTTCCGGAGAGCAGGTCGGTGCCGAATGCCGTGAAGTCTCCGTGCCATTCAACGCGGCCTTCAATGGTGTGGTTCAGGTTGGCGAGGACGAGGAGCTGGTGTTTGCCGCTGGCATCGGTGCGGAGGATGGCGGTGGAATTGTGATGGCCGTTGGTGATGATTCTTACGGAAGCGCCGGCGTGGAAGCAGGGATGAATTTCCATGATGGCGTGGATGCGGCGGATGAAGTCGATCATGTTGGATTCGGAACCCCAGTTGATCGAGTGGCTGTTGTGGACGTTGATCTGCTCTTTGGCATACCACTCGACGCCGTTGGCGAAGCCGGAGGCGCCGTTGTGGGAAGTGAGCGCGCAGAAGGCGGTGCGCAGGCGGGCGAAGGTGTGTGAAGTGGCGGCGAGCCGCGCGTTGTCGTGCGTTTCGGAAAAGTGGATCAGATTGCCTTTCGATTCGGAAACGTGGATGGATTCGGGCAGGTAGGCATCGATTTGGTTCTGGTCATGATTCTGGAAGATTTCCGAGTAGGCCCAGTTCATGCCGGAGTCAGCCAGCAGGTGCTCGGTGATGTGTTTGTATCCGCCCAGCCCTTCGAGCATGAATATGGTATCGGGATATTCCGTGCGTACTTTGGCAATGATGTATTCCCATGCCTCAAACGGGATTTTGTATCCGGCATCGCACCGGAATCCATCGACCCCTTTGCGGCACCAGAAGAGGAAGACATTGGCCATGTATTTCCAGAGGCTGCGGTGGGAGTAGTCGAGTTTGGAAAGGTCTTCCCAAAGGATGCCCCATGCACCGGGCGACATGAATGAACCGTCGTCGTTGTGGTGGAACCATTCGGGGTGGTTGATTTGCAGGTGCGAGGCCCAGCCAGTGTGGTTGATGGGCATGTCGAGATAGATGCGGGCATTGCGGCGGTGTGTTTCGTCGACGAGTTCCTGAAACTGGTCGAGCGGCGTGGTGAGTTTGTCGAATTCGGCGAGGGCGGGGTCGACATCGAGCAGATCCATGACGGCGAAGGGGCTGCCGA
>JAOZKS010000121.1 GCA_029935255.1 Pontiella sp. | reverse complement strand
TTTTGATGGATCCCATCTGAAATGAATTTCATTCATAACTACAATATAATTATACAGCGTTAGATTTTCAAGTGCGTAGATGAATATTTATATGACTGCAGAACGTTAAGCATCACCCTGAGCGCAGCGGAGCAAGCGATAGGGTGAATGTGCTCTGGTTCGATTATTTTGTTGAATCCAATGCTTCTACTAACTCATTAGCAACCCTTTTCGCGAGGAGCGGTGGAGAATAATTATACTCCCACTTAGTTGTGATTGAGTGAGATGTTTTCCAGAGGATCTCTCCACTCTCAACATCTGTTGCTTTTACATTGAAACCAACTGTTGTGTTTTTACCTCCAAATCCACCTTGGAAATACTCCCCAACTGTTCCCGTAATAACGCATTCTGCCGAATACGACTCAACGACCCTGTAGCCAGCACTGAGCAAAGCTGATTCTACAGCCGTCGATACTGTTTGTGCCGCTTCAGGATATTTATCTTGATATTTTTTAGGGCTAATGTTGTCAAAATTTCCAATTCTAAATGTTTTTGTGGAATCAACTCTTGCATGAGCACTTTCCCACACCTGAACATCATCTATAGTTTTACAGCCTGCTATGCCTAAACAGGCCGCTACCAATACAAACTTCATTATTGCTAATCTCATTAAGTCTCCTTTTATCATCACGGTAGAGCCGCCCATTGCTGGGCGCCCCCCGTACAGATCCCGGCGTGCGGTTTTCTCGTGCCGGGCTCCTCGCTTTAAACATTCACTGCTTCCGCATTAGCACGGGTCGATTCTTTTACATACCGTCTCTTGCTCGGGGCTTCTTTTATGTATGGAGTCGGTATCTTGTGCCGCTTGAACATAGTGTTGAACTTTCCCCAAGTAAAGCTCCGCCGCTGGCTGGAAAAGGGGTCGGAAAAGGTGCCGGTCCTTTGATCTTTTTGTTTGAGTTGTGGACCCCTTTTCCCTTTTTGGGGAGCAACATCGGCCTGAATTTCCAAAAAATACTATATGGCGCGAATAATGCTTAACACCTCGCTAATTAAAGCTAGGGGTATGATATGAAAGTAAGAACATCCGTGGCTGCTCTACTGTTTGCTGGAGCAGGCGTGTCTATGGCCGATACGATAAACTGGCCGGCTAATAACGACTGGAATCCGTTGTACAGTTCCGGGGTTCTGTTTTCAGATATTTCGCAGGATGTCGGAAACAATGGTCACCTGCACCTCGACATCGTGGGCGACTCCACTTATGCCGGAGGCTACCTGATGTACCGATCGGCAACAGATACCCCCAGTGAAACAGAAGATCAACTTCTGTTACGCATTCGTGTCAACAATAAGAAAAACAAGATGTCCGGAGCCTATCAAATCTTCTTTGAAACCGATGGCGATGCCGCCGTTGAATGGGTCATGCAGCTTATCACCAGCGATCTCGATTCTGAAGGAACCCTCGAATTCGGTACCGCCGACGGTACCAATCCTAACGGAGTTACCTTCGGAGCTGTTGAATGGACAGGAACCTATGCCGGAAATGTCAACTGGACGGGGATCGCCACCAGCGACGGCTCCCAATTCGGCGGGGACGATGACTACTATCTGGATCTTTCCATGCCTTGGCAGGATTTTTCCAGCCTAACCGGCATCACCTCCACCAACGATGCCTTCCGCCTCCTAATTACCTCGTCGCAAAGTAGCGGCCAGATTTTGGATGGGGATGTCGGAAGCTCCTCCGTCGCAGCCACTGCCAACTTCAGCTTTGATAGTGTCTATTCCGATGTGATTCCGGAACCGACCGCAGTCGTACTGATCCTCCTCTTTGGCACCTCCTTCGTTTTTGGTCGGCGTATCTTCGGGCGATAGCTGTGTTGGTGTTCGATAAAAAGAGATTCCAGCTCGGTGATGCTGTCTGCGATGCCATCGTTCGCCGTGGAGGGTTTGTCTCCGTATGAAGACAGCCCAACCAACGAACCGGAGGCTACATCCCCAGTTTTAATAACGGAAAAAACACCCCGAGTTCAACTGCGGAATCGATCTACACACACGCCAGATGTATATCTGCGTAATGGATCGGGCGGGCAACGTACTGGTGCATCGCAATATCAGGAATAACGATTTCGAGTTTTTCCTGAAGTTGGTGGAACCATATAAGGATGACCTGACGGTGACGTGCGAGAGTTGCTTTGTATGTTTCTGGCTGGCGGATGCCCGGGAGCTGGCGGAGTGTTTGCGGTCGAATCGGATTCCTCCGGCGTATGTCTGTCCCCGTGATCTTCGGCCGGTTAGAAAGCTGCTGCGCCGTCGTAACAAGTATGTGAAGAACCGGGCCGTGCTGACCGGTCATTCGACCTGCGAGGTAATGGCGGCGGGCAACCAACCGCTGACGATCAGCACCAACTCAAAGGAGCGGTGGCGGGATGGAGTACGGGATAGCTTCGATGAGCCGCTGGATTCATTTACCGCCGAGGCGGAGCTGTTCATGATCGAAAGTTATGACCGGATCGTTGCAATCGCTTCCCTGCGGTGGTAATGATTGGCCTGTTTTTTTAAGGAAAGAAGTGATTATGGCAAAATACGACAAAAAACCGAGCAACTCGGACTACAATAAAAAATCGAAGGACAGCAAATCCGACAAGCCTGAGAAAAAAGGCCCTCCCCCAATGCCAATGCGCGGGTTGGCCATTTCATTCCTGATGATGGCCGTATTCCTCACGGTACTCCACCTGTTTTCCAACTCGTCTAAAACCACCAATGAACTCGACTATAGCGATTTCATGAACAAGGTTGATCAGGGAGACGTTACCAAGGTCCAGTTCTCCCACGACGGTGCGGGAAACTATTTTGCCGTGGGTGAAACCAAAACTCTGACTGAGGCCGGGGAGCAGGAGCAGTTCCGCGTCGAAATCCCCTTCGCGGATGCTGCCCTTACTCAGCAACTGAAGGAACAAGGGGTTCAAATCTCCAAAAAACGCCCAAAAACCATGCTGATCTCGGTCTTGGCCAATATATTGCCGATTCTCCTGATTTTCGGAGTCATCTATTTCCTGTTCATTCGCCAGATGAAGAATGCAGGGCGGGGTGCCATGAGCTTTGGGAAAAGCCGAGCCAAACTGATGACGCAGGACAAGAACAAGATCACCTTTAAGGATGTGGCGGGGGTCGATGAAGCCAAAGAGGAGTTGCTGGAGATTGTTGATTTCCTGAAGGATCCGAAGCAGTTCCAGAAGCTCGGCGGAAAGATGCCCAAGGGCGTGCTGCTTTCCGGCGCGCCGGGAACGGGAAAAACCCTGCTGGCCAAAGCTGTGGCGGGCGAGGCGGACGTACCTTTCTTCACAATCAGCGGCTCCGACTTTGTTGAAATGTTTGTCGGCATCGGTGCCTCGCGGGTTCGCGATATGTTTGAACAGGGCAAAAAGAGCGCTCCGTGCATTATCTTCATCGACGAAATCGATGCCGTTGGTCGCAGCCGTTTCAGCGGCATTGGTGGCGGGCACGACGAACGCGAACAAACCCTCAATGCACTGCTCGTTGAAATGGACGGCTTTGACTCACAGGAGGGCATCATTATTGTCGCGGCGACCAACCGCCCAGATGTGCTCGACCCTGCCCTGCTGCGTCCAGGCCGGTTCGACCGCCAAGTGGTTGTCGATCTCCCCACCTTGGAAGGCCGCGAACAAATCCTGAAGATCCACTCGCGCAATGTCCGCCTTTCGGATCAGGTTGATATGAAAAAATCGGCCCGGGGAACACCCGGGTTTTCGGGGGCCGATCTGGCCAACTTGGTGAACGAGGCCGCCCTGCTGGCAGCACGCCGGGGTGCGGAATTCGTGGAACAAGAAGATATGGAAGAGGCCCGCGATAAAGTGATGTGGGGTCGCGAACGCCGTAGCCATGTGCTGGATGTGGAGGAAAAGAAGCTGACGGCCTACCACGAAGCCGGACATGCCGTCGCGATGTATCATACCCCCGAATGCGAACCGATCCACAAGGTCACGATTATCCCGCGCGGCCGGGCACTGGGTGCCACGATGTCGTTGCCGGAAAAGGATCGCTACACACAGTCGAAGAAACGACTGGAGGCCGATCTTGTGTCGCTGATGGGCGGGCGGGCGGCAGAGGAGCTGATCTTTGGCGATGTAACCACCGGCGCGCATAATGATATTCAGCGAGCCACGATGACCGCCCGCAACATGGTGTGCGAATATGGTATGAGTCCTCTGCTTGGCCCGCAAAACCTCGGCAATCACAATGAACCTATCTTTTTGGGACAGGGGATGCCTGGATCGGATAATTTTAGTGCAGAAACCTTGCTGAAGATCGACGAGGAAGTGCAACGCATCCTTACGGAAGCCTATGATACCACCATGAAAATCCTGGTGGATAACAAGGATAAGCTCGTTGCGCTTTCCGAGTTGCTGATTGAGCGCGAGGTACTGGATTTCGCGGATGTTGACAGCATCATGAAAACCGGGAAATTGCCGGAGCCCAAGGAACCCATTCCGGAACCGGCCAAAGCCGAAACCCCTGTGGTCGATAGCGAAAACGAAGCCGAAGCAGACGAATCCGCTTAAAGGTTTACAATTCCAAGATTTGGAATTATGGTTTTCCCATGAAACCAATAAAATATATTGCTGCTGTCGCGGCGTTTGTCCTCTTTGCCGGGTGCGCAACCACCTTTCGCCCTTGGGTGCTGAGCGAAGTCAAGGAGGGGATGGATCGTACTCAGGTAGTCCACCTGTTGGGCGACCCGGATTCCGTTGAAATGAAAGATGGTGCGGAATACCTGTATTACTCCTACAACGAGGATTACAATCCGCCCTTGTCGGGGGGGTCGAACCAAACCGCTGACAGCCCCGAACGGAAACTGCAGGAACACCAAATCAAGAAAAGCTTCAAGGAATACAAGTATGTCGTGAAGCTGGTTGATGGGAAAGTGCAGGATTACAAAGAACTGACGGACTAACGCCGGGCCTTCGGCATCAGCTCATCGATGAAGGCATCATCGCGAGTGGGATCGAGCCGATTGGAGTTTTGCTCTTTCCACTTCTGGTAGGTATCCTGCCGCTGGAATTCTGTTTCGGGCTTACGATACCCCCCCCCCTGCTGTTGCCGTTGCTCTCGCTGTATTTGGTAGGGGCTTTTGTAAGGCGTATAGCCGCCTTTCCGCTGTTGAGCGCCCGACTCAAATTTTCCATTTTCATCCGCCGGCGAATTCAGGGAGTATGGACTTCTCAACCGCCCTGAGTTCTGTGGCGAGTTGTAGGCTCTGTCGCGCGAAAAATCGAGTCCGCTGGCGGAGTAGGGATTCTGGATGCCCGATTGATAGGGGCTGCCCAGTGCAGGATTTTGCGGAAATCCTTGCGGAAACCCTTGCGGCATGCCCTCGGCAGAAAAGGCCCGCGAATCCTGTGGGTTGAATTTTCCCTGCCGCATCAAATCGAACGTGCTGGAGGGCTGCTCGGCGGCGACATCGCGGCGATTAAATAGGCGATCGCTCTGCGCACCCGCATGGGGAGAAGCTTTTTGATTATTCCCCCATGCACTCCAGTCGGCCTGCGGTTTCTCCTCGGTCTTTTCCGCCGGAGCGAGAAAGCTGGCATAGGGATCGTCCTGCAAAGGATCCACATCCAGTAGCCAATTGGAGTTTTGAGCCTGCGGCATGGGTCGGCGCTGCGGGGGACGCGGGGGAGCCATACCTGACTCCTGCCGCTGCAAATCGACTTCCGGCTCCATGAACTTTTCAGAGTTCAGCACCGCTTCATCGTCGGCATAGGCCTCTGGAACCATCCACTCGCTTTGGGCAAGAACGGTACGTTCCCGAAGATATTTTCGGGTGATACGCCGTTTGCGTTCCTCCATCGTTTCCTCTCGGGCTAAACCCCACAAAGGAATCATGCAGGCGAAAAGCAATAGAATCTGGACGCTTTGAGTCATGGCCGGTAAGCTACTTCCAATGAATCCGACCCGTCAACGCCGCATTGCGTTTAAAGTTTTAACCGAAAGGCCGGCGGCAAGATTTATGGAGTCCAAGCTTGCCGAAAACACCTGTTGGGAGTACACGAAATGCTCCCCGATGGGAAACGAGGAGAAGAAACGATGAATTTGATCCAGGCCCTACGTAAAGAATGTGTTCAAGCCGATGCCGGATATGCATCCCAAACCGACGTTTTGGCCGCCATTGCCAAGCTAGCCAAGCAATCCCCGGTGCTGGCCAATATGGACGAAGCCGCCATTCTCAAAGGACTAACCGACCGCGAGGAACTGAGCACGACCGGGTTTGGAAATGGAATCGCCATCCCCCACTGCCGTCTCGACGGGGTCGACGACTTCGTCGCTGGCATCCTCGCGGTTCCCGGAGGGGCGGAGTTCTCGGCCATGGACGACCAACCGGTGAAACTATTTGTATTCATCATTGCTCCATCAAGCAGCTCAAACGTACACATCAAAATCCTATCCGCCATCTCACAAGTCCTTAATGTGCCCCAGCATGTTACCGAAATGGTTGCCGCGCCCACTGCGGAAGTTCTCTTTGAAAACTTCCTGCGGCACGTCCGCGACGAAGCCGACCCCAAACAGCACGACAACAAGAACCTCTTCCGCGTCCAGATCCAAAACGAAGATCTCTTCCACGACATCCTCAAAATTTTTGCGGGCTTCAACTCCACCTCCATCATGGTGTACGAAGCAGAGCCCGCCTCCAACTATATCCAGAAAATGCCCCTTTTTGCCGGATTCTGGAGCGATAACCAGGCCGATTTCTGCAAGGTAATCCTTGCGACCGTCGACAAACAGGATACCAACGAAACCATCCGGAGAATCGAGCAGCACACCGGCTCGCTCGACGAGCGCGATGACATCCTGCTCACCATCCAGGAGTTGTTCTATTGCTCCGGCGGCTTGAATATCTAGGGCTCTTTCGAATGACGAACAAAGAATCTCGAATGGTGAAGGATCAGGATCATGGTTGAGCCGGGAATTGAGCACGCAACCCATATGCTTCCTCAGCTTTTCACCCTTGTTGGTGCCATGCTGATCGTCTGCTTCTACGCCGGCAAGCTCATCAAAAAAACCACCCTCCCTTCGCTCATCGGCTACATGCTCGTCGGCGCGCTCTTCGGCCCCTCGTTCAAACACTTCGGTCTGGAGCTGTTCACGGAATCCATACGCGAAAGCCTCTCGTTCATCACACAAGTCGCCTTGGGCTTCGTGGCTTTCAGCATTGGTTCCGAACTCAGCATGAAATCACTCAAAAGGCTCGGCAACGGCATTGTCTGGATCATTTTTTCCGAATCTTTCGCTGCCTTCTTCGTGGTGACCGGTCTCATTTATGCCGTTACGCGTGACCTGCCCATGGCCCTCATTTTCGGTTCCATGGCCCCGGCCAGCGCCCCGGCAGGAACCGTCGCCATCATTCAGGAATACAAAGCCAAAGGCAGCCTCACCCAAGCGCTCTACGCCGTGGTCGGGTTCGACGACGGCCTCGCCATCATCATCTTCGGCTTTGCCGCCG
>JAOZKS010000466.1 GCA_029935255.1 Pontiella sp. | reverse complement strand
GAAGCGGGGCTACACCTTCTGCTACGAACGACCATAAAAATCTACGTAGAACCTTACAATTTCTCAAACTTCCGAGGGGGATATTACTTCATTGGTGAATCATCACACGACAGATCACCAAGCGCATACTGAATGCCATCGAGGATAAACCGGAGCATCGCGGCGGTTTCGTAGCTTTCGGGTTGGTGCGATGGCCCGCAGTAAAAAACCCGGCCTTCGCCGTATCCCTTGATCCATGCCACATAGCGAACCTCGCCTGCAACCTGGGGGTCGTTGCGGGTTTTTTCATCGAGCTTTCCTACATCCATTTTCAGCAGTGGACGGAAATTCTTTTTGGCATAGGCGTTCTTGAAGAGGTAGGGCTCGTCGTTGTGAATATAGCCTTTGCCTCCGAAGGCGGACAACAAGGGATGGGTCGGGTCGACCAGATCGAGCGTCACGGTCTGCCGCTTGGGATGGAAGTCAAAACTTCCGCCTATCATTTCGCTGAATTCAGGCGAGTTGTTCTGGATGGCGATGGCTCCGTGCAGGGCAATGAATCCTTTCCCTGAATGCACAAAATCGAGGAGACTCTGCTCCAGCTCGGCGGCCCGCTTGTTTCGCGCTTCCTCCGGTCTGTCGGCGAGGATATCTAGAAATATATTACGGTAGTCTCTTTTGGGGCAGGTGTTGTTCAGTATCACCGCATCGAATGCCTTGAGGTTTTTCGGGGAAAACATTTCGATGTCGTTGCTCTCCATCACCTCATATGCACCGGAAGTCTTTCCCAGAATCTTTACGACCTCCGACGCGTGCGGGATGACCTGATGCTTGTATCCGGTGGCGAGGGAAAACAAAAGGATTCGACGCGGCGCCTTTGGTTGGATCGTTGCCGTATCCGGAGCCAGCGTCATGATTTTTTCGATCCATTCCGGTGTTGGAGGGACGATTTCATTCGAAGGTATCGGTGCCGTTGTGTATTCCTGTGCCGCCAAATTAATCGTTAATCCCATGGCCAGTGTTCCCAGTACCTGTTTCACCGTCGATCTCCTTTTTTTAGCCCGTGTTTTTCGAGGCCTTGACGAGGGCGAAGAAACGGTCTTCATATTTTTCCCACAGGCCGTTCTGCTTGAGTCGTTCGGCAAGCGCATTGATCCTGGACGGATTGCGCGAGGCTTCGAGAAAGGCGTGTTCAATATTTTCCGTTAGGTTGTTTTGCAGGGCTGTGGCTTGATGCTGAATGTCTAGAATATTCCCTTGGGCTGAATGCTGTACTAGATCGACCATGAGTTTCAGCAAGCAGACTTCCCAGGGTGAGTTGACCCCGATGAGGATTGCACTCAGCGGATCGTCTTTCGCTGCAACCTCCGTCCGGACCCGATCCATCACATTGTCGAGGTGGTCGGTTACAATGTACTCCTTAACCTCCTGTTTCTGAATACGGAAGCCGTATTGGAGAATCTTCAGATCGCCGCTATGCTGCGCCAGCCATTCGGCATATTGGTTGGCATCCTGCCCGAAATCCTCTAGGTCCATCTGGCCGAGCGACTGGGGGATGATGATCTCCGGTTTGAAGGCCTTGAGTTGTCCCTCGCGGACACAAACCCGGTCAACGCGATCCATGAGTTCGCAGACCAGGTGGTAGTTCACCACGGTGTCGCCGAAGGTTTCGAGGCGGTTGGTCGGTGTCATCACCAATTCGGTGTTGTTGACCGCATACCAAAAATCAAATTGTTGTTTGGAATTCATGGGAGTAGGGGTGAAAAGTTGAACGTGAGCCGGGACTGAAAAATCACGTCTCGCGGGTCAACCATCACTTTGTTTCCTTTTCTTGATAGTCGGCGAGTTTCATCGATACCACCTTTGAAATGCCGCGTGTCTGCATGGTCACGCCATAGATGACATCGGCCGCTGCAATGGTTTGGCGACTGTGGGTGATGATGATGAATTGCGAGGTTTTAAGGAATTCCTTGAGGGCATCCACGAAGCGGTTAATGTTGGCGTCGTCGAGCGCGGCATCCAACTCGTCGAGCACGCAGAAAGGGCTGGGCTTGACGATGAACAGGGAGAAGAGCAGCGCCACCGCCGTCATGGTTCGTTCGCCACCGGAGAGCAGCGAGATGGTTTGCAGTTTTTTCCCGGGTGGGCGGGCAATGATCTCGATGCCGGATTCAAGCACATCCTCATCATCGGTGAGCACCAGCTTGGCCGATCCGCCGCCGAAGAGCTTCTTGAACATGATCTGGAAGT
>JAOZKS010000465.1 GCA_029935255.1 Pontiella sp. | reverse complement strand
TCCGGAAGCCTTTCAGCTCCTTCACCGGGCGGGTCACGCTGCCGACGAGGTCGCGGATATAGAGCTGCACCACTTCCTCCCCGTCAACGTCCCCAACATTGGAAAGCATCACCGATGCCTTTAAAGTTTCCCCTGCTCCGATTTCAGATTTATCGAGCATGATTTCCGAGTATTGAAATTTTGTATAGCTCAATCCAAAGCCGAAGGGATAGAGCGGGTCGTTGGGACTGTCGAGATAGCGCGACTGGAACTTTATTTTTTCGGCCGTCGGATCGACCGGTCGACCCGTGTTCTTCATGTTGTAGTGGATCGGCACCTGCCCGAGAGAACGCGGGAACGTGACCGGTAGCTTGCCCGACGGATTGATTTTTCCGAACAGCAGATCGACCGCCGCCTTACCGCCTTCGGTGCCCGGATGCCACGCCTCGAGAATCGCATCGGCCAGCGTATCTTCTTCCTCCAACGCGAGCGGACGACCATTGAGAAGAAGCAACACGATGGGTTTTCCGGTTTGCTCCACAGCTTTGAGCAACTCGGTCTGAACGCCAGGCAATCCAATATCGGTTCGACTGGCGGCTTCCCCGCTCATGCTCGCAGTTTCACCTAGCACCATCACCACCACATCGCTCTGTTCCGCAATCGCAACGGCTTCGGCAAAACCGGAGACCTCATTGCTGACCACATCACACCCTCTGGCATACGCAACGGAGTTGCTACCAAACGCATCCAGAACCGATGTGGCCATTTCGCCGTCACCTCGGGCTTTCCATGTGCCCAGTAAATCGCGCTGCGCCTTGGCCAAGGGGCCGATCACCGCAATGCGTTTCCCGACTTCCAAGGGCAGGAGTTGATTGTCGTTCTTCAGCAGCACCATCGACTTTCCGGCAATTTCATACGAGGCCTTCAGGTGGGGTTCGGCATAATGCAGTTCCAGTTCGCGCTGCTCGTCGCAATAGCGGTAGGGATCGTCGAACAAACCCAGTTTCTCCTTCAACCGAAGCACATTGCGAACCGAGCGGTCAATCTGCTCCATCGTTACGCGCCCATCCGCCAGCAGTTGCTTCAAGTTTTCCAGATAGGCCGAGCTCATCATGTCCATATCAACGCCTGCGGCCAGCGCCTGAGCCGCCGCATCCGCTTGATCGGCAGATGTGCCATGCGCAACCATTTCTTTGATGGAGGTGTAGTCCGTCACCACCAATCCATCGAAACCCCACTCATCGCACAGGATGGTTTTGAGCAGGAACGGGTTTCCTGTGGCAGGCACTCCGTCGAGTTCATTAAAGGCGGTCATCACGCTCACGCAACCGGCATCAAGCGCCGCCTTGAAAGGAGGTAGGTAGGTATCGCGCAACACGCGCTCCGAGATATCGACGGCATGGTATTCGCGCCCGGCCTGCGCCGCACCATAGGCCGCAAAATGTTTCATGCAGGCCGCGACGGTGAATGGATCGGAAAGGTCATCGCCTTGAAAGCCGCGCACGTTGGCCTTGGCGATTTCGGAGCAAAGCAAAACATCCTCTCCCGCCCCTTCGGCAATGCGGCCCCAGCGCGGATCGCGCGCAATATCGACCATCGGCGCAAACGTCCAATGAATGCCACTCGCCGCCGCTTCGATCGCCGCAATGCGGGCAGACCGCTCCACCGCATCCATATCCCAAGACGAGGCGAGTCCGAGCGGAATCGGGAAGATGGTTTTATAGCCGTGGATCACGTCGTAGCCAAACAACAGCGGGATGCCCAACCGGGTTTCCTCGACGGCGAGCCTTTGCATGTTCCGCGCATACTCAACCTTTGGAAGGTTGAAAATATTGCCACACTGCCCGGAACGAACCTCATCGACATAGCTCTTGCCTTCGACCGGCCCGGTGGTGGCCCATTTGCTGGAATACAAATTCAGCTGGCCGATCTTTTCCTCCAGCGTCATTTTTTCGAGCAAGGCTCCAACCGGGTCGGCCCGAACCGAAAGACCAAGCATGGAAATACATAAACCGACGAATATTGTTTTTATCATTTTGACTCCTTCTGCATGCGCATGGCATGTGAAATTTCAATGGCCTTGGCTTTGTCGGCCTCGTCATAGTCCCAAAATTCATCGATCACCTGATTGAATTTAAACGTTGGATCATCCTCCCCCAATTCGGATCGACGATCCTTCAGCTGTTGCTTCAGCTTCTCAATCACACCCGCATATTCCGGGTTGTCATACACATTGTTGTCTTCGGTTGGATCGTTTTTCA
>JAOZKS010000464.1 GCA_029935255.1 Pontiella sp. | reverse complement strand
CAACTAATCGGGAGCCCAGCGCCGCCGGAGAAAACTATGACAGCCTCAATCCTCAAGCCTCAAGCCTCACACCTCAAGTCTCAATCTGGACTCCGTATCAACCAATTTATTCTTCAACAATTATAACGCCTGAAACGCCTCTCGCTCGACCGGCAGGTAATTGTGTTGAAAAAAAACAAGTTCTGTCCCACTCTTCGGGTTTCTTGGAGGGATAGGTTATGTATACAACAATAGAGGCCGATGTAGATAACGGAGTAATTTTGGGGCCGGAAGTTGCAAAGCTTCCGCGTCATGCCCATGTATTGATTACATTGCTGGGTTCTTCGGAGGGTGAACAAAAAAAAGACGAATATAATTTTTCTGAATTAGCAGGAAAGCTCAAATGGCAAGGCGATGCCCTGACGGCACAGCGAGAATTACGTGATGAATGGTAGGCGCTATTTTTTGGACACCAATGCAATCGTCCAGATTCTGGCAGGAAACGGTGAATTGTTGGCTTTGCTTTCTGATGCGGAATATGTGGCGACCTCAATAATCTGTGAATTGGAATTTCTCTCCTTTCCTTCTTTACCGGAAGAAGATGCCATGCTTTTCCAGCAGTTTACAAAACGGGTCGAAATGGTCGGCTTGGCTTCGGGGGATCTAGCATTGAAAAATAGAATCCTAAAGATTCGTTCTGCCCGGAAACTGAAGCTTCCCGATGCAATCATAGTAGCATCTTCCGCGGTCAGTAATTGTACACTCATTACAGCTGACCGGCAGTTGCTCAATATGAAAGAGCTGGATGTCCAAGGGTACGCATTGTAGCCCACCAACCTCGGTTATCTATGCTGAAGAAAAACATCATTTTATAAGACCCTTTTCAGCCCTGCACAGCTTTATACGTAAATAATAGGACTGACACCGGCTCCGGCTCCTGACACCGGCTCTTTTTTGCTTTTTTCTGTTATCCCTCCAGCCTCGACAGGCCAGAGGCACTGTCCTACTCTCTGAGTTCCAAGTTGGAGGTATGCAATGAATTGGACTGAAAATATAGTATCCGACCCTGCGGTTTGCCATGGTGCCGCCTGCGTCAAGGGAACGCGCATCATGGTTTCTGTTGTCTTGGATAACCTAGCTTCCGGGCTATCTCCCGAAGAGGTGCAGAAGAGCTATCCTTCGCTCTCTGCGGAAGGAATTCGATCGGCTATCGCCTATGCCGCCGAGCTATCGCATGAACGTTTTCTGGCGATCCCCGCATGAAATTTAAGCTGGATGAAAATTTGCCGCTAGAAGCTTGCTCCGTTCTCTCTAAGGCAGGACACGATGCCCATACGGTTTTGCAGGAAGAGTTGGGCGGGCAACCTGATTCAATAATTTCGGCAGTTTGCCGAGCAGAAGAGAGAGTTCTGGTTACGTTGGATACGGACTTTTGCAACATCCTGAATTATCCTCCCGAAACCCATCCCGGCATTATTGTCATTCGAACATTGGATCAGTCCACGCCCACCGTGTTGGATTTTATGGAAAGAGTGCTGGTAGCCATTGAAACCGAAGAGGTTGATGGAAGATTATGGATCGTTCAAAAAAAAGGGATACGGATTCGCTGACCTCTTTTTCTTTTTGACCCCTTTTACAGTCTCACTACCCCTTTTCTTTGCTGTTTTAGTGTAGGGGATTAGAACAAATTGCGGTACATTCGCCCGTATGAATAATTTAAAGTACATCTATTGGCAGGAGGGTTCCGACTGGCTTGGTTATCTGGAAGAATTTCCAGATTACGCAACTCAAGGCTCGTCATTTAAAGACCTACAAGAGCATCTTAAAGATTTATACTCCGACTTGATAAGTGGAGAGATTCCTGGGGTTCGTCATGAGGGAGAGTTGATTCTTGCATGAAACGTCGTGACTTAATTAAGCGACTTGAAAAGTCAGGATGTAGTTTTATTCGGCATGGGGGCAAGCACGATTGGTATCAGAATTCTATAACGGGAATGGCGCAACCCGTACCACACCATCGAGAAATTAACGAACATCTCGCCAGAAGCATCATCAAAAAATTATCGAATTGATATGGAAGGGTTTTTTGTGTTGAACTGCTTCGCTATTTCCTTCGGAAATTATGTCTTCGACGGACCGGAACCTATAATGGGTGACCCCCTTCCCGACCCCTTTCCTTTCAATTCTTGGAAATGATGAAAAAAGAGGTCTGACCCGAATGGCACTTAGTTAAGCCGCTTTAGCTAATGATAGAAGCATATCC
>JAOZKS010000463.1 GCA_029935255.1 Pontiella sp. | reverse complement strand
TTCAAAATCGGGATAGGCATCGGCATATTTTTGCAGGAAAAGCTTGGCCATGGCATACCAATAGAGGCTGTTGGCTTCCTGATGCGATTCGGGGAATTCTTCGAGCACATACTTGAAGCCGGTCTCGGCTTCCTCATAGTTGAGCAGCATGAGGTCGGCGACGGCCTGCATGAAATACAGCTCGGTATCGTATTTGACGATCGTGGCATCGTTGGTGCGCACCAGCCCGTCGAGGTAGGGTTTGATGGCCTTGAGCTGCTCCATCTGTTCATGCTGCTGGCGATAGCCGGTGAGCATGTAGGCGATCTGCCGCGGCGTGATCCCCTGTGGATAGTCCGTCATGTATTCAAACCCGCGGCGCTCGGCTGCGGCTGGGTCGTCGAGCGCCTCGATGAGCGTATCGACGATTTCGTAGATCGAGCGTTCGCCAATCTCGCTTTCGGGTTCGGCGGCGAAGACCTTGTCGAAAAAACGCAGCCCTTCCCAATAGCGCTCCACGGTCTTGTAGAGATCGGCCATGCGGTAGTCGATATCGTTTTCGTAGGGAGGCAGCGCCTGGAGCGCAAGGATCAGATTTTCGAGCTCAACGAGCTCCCTAGGCTTTTCAACCAACAGGCCGGTTCCCGCATCCTTTTCCTCTTCCGACGCCTCGCGGTCATCCGCCATGCCAAAGAGCAGCGACTCGCCGGCCGTCATCTTCAATCCCTCTTCCGGCGGCAACCCCGCATCGATGCGCAACCGCCGCACCCGGGTCTGCTGATAGGCAACAAGCTCGTCGCGCGGCAGGATCATGCGATAGAGCGGCAGTGCACTGTCGTATTCGCCTTCATCGTAGAGTGCGGCGGCCGCGTTCATCAGCGCCAGATTCACGCGGATGTCGAAGCGCGCCGACGTACGGTAGAGTTGCGGGATCCACTCCGTGATCCGATCAAAGTCCGGAATCTCGATCAGCGCGTTGATCACCTGCATAATTCCGTATCCCTTGCGCTGTTCACTCGGGGTATGTTCGATCACATAGGTGAACGGCTCAATGCACTCCGCCCACCATTCGAGCGTGAAATACGACTCGCCCATCGTGAGGTGCAGCATCGTCAGCTCGGCGGCCGTGAAATCCGCCTCCGGCTCCACATCCTCGAATACCACCTCCTCGTCGTCATCATCGCTCTTGGTAAACTTGCGTGCTTCGACCACCGGATTGGCGTTGTATTCCAACGCATTCGTCACCGCGCCGATGCAACTTTCGTATTCCTCGATCTCGAAATAGCAGGTCGCGAGCATCTTGCGCGACTGACGCGGATGGTGGCTGACGGGATAGGCAATGTATTCCTCCAGCACCGCCGCCGCCTCGTCGAGCCGGTCGGTCTGGATCAGGATCGTCGCCATCTTGAAGCGAATGTCCTGCGCAATCGCAATCACCCGCGGGGCCTTCGACTCCTCCACCTCGCCGAGGTACATGTACATCACCGCCACGGCATCCTCGAACCGCTCCGCCTGCATGTGCCCCATCGCCTCCTTCAGCAGCTCCGCCGGCGTCGGGGCGTCTTCTGCGGCGTGGCTGGAGGAGATGAAAAGCACGAGCAATGCGGTAGTTATCCCGGCGGATATAAGTCTATTCCATACAAATTTCATTGTTTAAAAAAATATCGTGATATTGGGTGATCCACTAAATTAGAGCGTCCCTCTTGACAACCTCCGCTAATAGCAGGCATCTATATCAATTATTAGGAAGGTTTTTTCATTCCATTCCCCTATATGCGTCAGAATTTCTGTAAAATCCATTTCTCTATTTTCTATCTAAAACACTTCTATTGCGGGGGTTGGGGCGATTAAATCGCTCCCCCCTGTTTTCTTCTGAATTTTGATTGATATAATCGGGTCACTCCAAGCTTTTCGCTCTTCCCCTCAAAACAAGGAGAACCCTTTGAAAAATGATCTATTGAAACTCATCCGGTGGTTCTGTTCCAAACTCACCTACAACGACCTCGCTTCGGTGGCGCCGGTGCGCTATCTCTACCTCAACAACGGCAAGGCCGGATCGCAGATCCTCTGCAAAATCTGCGGCAAAACATCGCCGCGCTCACCCCCGAGGAACACCGCATGCGCCGGGAGGGGAAAACCAGCCAGTTCAAGCTCCACTACCTCTTCCGCGAATACCATTGCGCCGCCGAAAACCGCCCGTCGAGCTCAGATGCCTCAAAGGCAAGGAGCTCTATCCCGACCAATGGGTCGAGCTGATCCGGCAGG
>JAOZKS010000120.1 GCA_029935255.1 Pontiella sp. | reverse complement strand
GAAGCCGAAACGAAAGCCTAGGAGTTTGACCGATGCCTTTGATGCCCAAAAGAGTGAAATTTAGAAAAATCCAGCGCGGTTCGCGTAAAGGTCTCGCCATGACCGGGAACAAGCTGGCTTATGGAGAGTACGGTCTCCAGTCGTTGGAACGCGGATGGATTAGTGCCATCCAGATTGAAGCGTGCCGGGTGGCTGCAAACCGTGCCATGAAACGTAAAGGGAAGCTGTGGATTCGCATTTTTCCCGACAAACCGATTACGAAAAAGCCGTTGGAAGTTCGTATGGGTAAAGGTAAAGGCTCCGTGGATCAATGGGTTGCCGTGATCAAGCCAGGAACCATGCTCTTTGAACTGGATGGTGTGCCAGAGGTCTTGGCGAAAGAATGCCTTCGTTTGGCAGCCACTAAGCTTCCGGTTCGGGTTCGTTTTATTCAGCGACACGCTCACGATTAATCGACAGGATTTACTATGAAGGTAAAAGATCTCAAGGAAATGACGATGGAAGAGCTGGATCAGCAGCTGGTGGATATCAAGAAGGAGCAGTTTCATCTGCAACTTCAACAGGTGTCCGGACAGCTGGAAAATCCAGTGCGTGTGAAGGATTTGCGCCGCACGGTCGCCCGCATTAAGACCATCCAGAACCAAAAAGTTGAAGGGTAGAGGCATGGAAGAGGCAAAAAGACATTTGAGGAAAACACGCGAAGGTCGTGTTTCTAGCGATAAAGCTGATAAGACTATTGTTGTGGTCATTGAACGACGCGTACGCCACCCGCTCTATGGGAAGGAAATTCGCATTACGAAAAAAGTTCATGCTCATGACGAGGAAAACCGCGCCAAAGTAGGCGATATGGTTCGTGTGATGGAAACCCGCCCGCTCAGCCGTTTAAAGCGCTGGCGTTTGGTGGACATTATTTCTGAATCTTCTAAATAAGGTGAAGTTCAATGATTTTGGAACAAACACGTTTGAAAGTGGCGGATAACTCGGGAGCGCGCAGTGTCATGTGCATCCGTGTTCTTGGAACCAAGCGCAAGTTTGCGCGAGTGGGTGAGGTTATCCGGGTAACAGTCAAGGAAGCTCAGGCCAACGGCGTTGTGAAAAAGGGCGAACTCTGCAAAGCGGTTATCGTTCGCACAAAGAATACGATTCGTCGGGCGGACGGTTCTTGCCTTCGTTTTGATAGCAATGCGGCGGTCATCGTTGATGACAAAGGGAATCCTGTCGGAACCCGGATCTTCGGGCCGGTTGCGAGAGAGTTGCGCGAAGCCGACTTCATGAAGGTTGTATCGCTTGCACCGGAAGTGCTGTAGGCATACCAAGAGGATTTAGTATGAAGAATGTTGTAAAATGTCACATCAAGAAAGGCGACACGGTAGTCGTTGTTGCCGGCGATGACAAAGGCAAGACGGGTAAAGTTCTCCAAACCAGCCCCCAGACCGGGCGTGCATTGGTTGAAGGGCTGAACTTTGTTAAGAAACACATGCGTAAAACAGAAGAAAACCCCCATGGTGGTGTGGTTGAAATGGAAGCTCCCATTGCAATCTCGAACTTGAAGGTTTCGAAATAACAGTTCCTGATTCTGGAACAAGAATTTTTTGGAGGACGGATTGATGGTCCCAACAATGAAAACCAAATATACAGATGTAGTGGCCCCCGAGTTGATTAAGTCTCAGGGCTACAAGAATAAAATGCAGGTTCCGAAGATCGATAAGATTGTCCTGAACCTCTGCGTATCGACGGCACATGATCGTGATGCTTTGCAGGCTGTTGCTGATGATCTGGGTAAGATTACCGGACAAAAAGCGGTGATCACCAAGGCGAAGTTGAGTGTTTCGAACTTTAAATTGCGTGAAGGTATGCCGATCGGTGCCAAGGTTACGCTACGTAATAATCGGATGTATGAATTCATGGATCGTCTGGTGAACGTGGCGTTGCCGCGGATTCGCGACTTCCGCGGAATTCCCGGTGAATCGTTCGATGGGCAAGGCAATTATTCCATGGGGATGCAGGAGCAGACCGTGTTTCCTGAAATCGATCCGGATAAGGTGAAAAAAGTACACGGTATGGATATTACGTTTGTAACGACGGCCCAAAGTGATGGGGAAGCCAAAGAGCTCCTTAAGCTGATGGGAATGCCGTTTGCTGCAGCGAGCAATTAATAAGTAAAGGTATTTAAAATGGTTTTAACTGATCCAATTGCTGACATGTTGACCCGCATTCGCAATGCGAATATGGCGGAAAAGAAAATTGTGCAAATGCCGCATTCAAAAATGAAGAGCGAGGTTGCGCGCCTGTTGAAATCGGAAGGTTTCATCAAGGACTACACCATGGAAAACGAAGAGGGCAAAAGCGTTCTGAAAGTTTTCTTGAAATATACGGTTGAACGCGAGCCGATCATCCAGGGGCTTCGGCGCATTAGCAAGCCCAGCTGCCGCAAGTACGTGAACTCGACCGAGGTTCCACGTGTTTTGGGCGGAATTGGCATTGCAATCTTGAGTACCTCTTCGGGGGTCATGACCGATAACGAAGCCAGAAAACAGAATGTCGGAGGCGAAGTCCTCTGCTACGTCTGGTAGGAGAATTATGTCTAGAATAGGAAAACAACCCATTTCAATCCCAACCGGTGTAACCGTCGATATGGCGGGTTCCACGGTTACCGTCAAGGGATCCAAAGGGGAGTCGTCATACACGGCCCCGGAGTGCATTGCTGTGGCTGTCGAGGATAACTCGGTCGTGGTTTCGCGTACGGATGCTTCCCGGCACAGTGCGGCGATGTTCGGCACCGTTCGCAGCATCATCAACAACATGGTTCTTGGTGTAAGCAACGGATATAAGAAACAACTTCTCATCGAAGGGGTCGGTTATAAAGCCCAGTTGCAGGGAACAAACATTATTCTCTCATTGGGCTACTCGCACGACATCAACTACAGCATTCCCGAAGGGATCAAGGTTGATGTTCAGGGCGGCACAACGGTTACCGTCGAAGGCATTGATAAACAACTGGTCGGTCAGGTTGCGGCACGTATTCGCGACTACTCGCCCGTTGAGCCGTATAAAGGGAAGGGCGTTCGCTACTCCGGTGAGCAGGTTCGTCGTAAAGAAGGCAAGGCGGTTGCATAATCATGAGCATTAAAACAAAAAGAGATTTTAGAATTCGTCGGCACCTGCGTGTGCGCAACAAGGTTCAGGGAACCGCCGCGCGTCCGCGCATGGCGGTATTCCGTTCCAACAAGCAGATACAGGTTCAATTTATCGATGATGACGCTTGCACCACACTCGCTGGCGCATCGACTCCCGGAAAGAATGTCGAGGCCGCCAAAGCGCTGGGCGCGAAGGCTGCTGAGCTTGCCAAAGGCAAGGGCATCGAGACCGTTGTATTCGACCGGGGCGGTTTCGCCTACGGCGCAAACCTTAAAGCCCTCGCCGATAGTGCCCGTGAAGCGGGACTCAAATTCTAGGCATTTAAAGGAGTTCCCACATGGCAGAAGAACGCACAGTACGTAAAGATCGTAACGACCGGAATAATCGCAGGGATCGTAAGCCTCGCGACCGGAAGGATTTCAAGGAAAAATCTGAATTCGAGGAGCGGGTAGTTCATATCAGCCGTAACTCGAAGGTGGTAAAAGGTGGCCGTCGGTTCAGTTTTGGAGCACTCGTTGTCGTGGGCGACCGTAAGGGTCGTGTAGGCTACGGACTCGGAAAAGCGGCCGAAGTTGCCGAAGCCATCCGCAAGGCAGGTGAAGTGGCCAAGCGCAACCTCAGCACCGTAACCATGCGCGGAACTACGCTTCCGCACGAATCCATTGGTAAATACAGCGGGGCGCAGGTTCTGATTCGCCCGGCATCCGAAGGTACCGGTATTATTGCCGGGGGACCCTGCCGCGCCGTGCTCGAGCTCGCGGGGGTTCGGGATGTGCTTGCAAAATCGCTGGGTAGTAACAACCACCTGAACGTAACAAAAGCAACTTTGGTAGCTCTGGGCAAAATGCGTTCCAGGGAAGAAGTACTTGCAACCCGCAAGGGTTAATTTCATTAAGAGGATTTAATCATGGATTTGCATTCATTGCAGACTGTAGAGGGCTCTAAGCATCGGAAGATCCGTCTGGGACGGGGTCGGGCATCAGGAAAAGGTAAAACCTCTGCGCGCGGTCACAAGGGACAGATGTCCCGTACCGGTAGTGTACATAAACCGTTGTTCGAGGGGGGCCAAATGCCGCTTGTTCGGAAGTTGCCGAAACGCGGTTTTAATAACTTCACCCGTAAAACCTTTGTTCCGGTTAATCTGGATGCTCTCGCGAAATTCGACGAGGGTGCCGAAATAACAATTGAACTGCTCCGCGAGAAGGGTTTGGTCAAAGGCCGGTTCGACGGCGTGAAGATTCTGGGTAGTGGAAATGTGGAAAAGAAACTGACCGTTAAGGTTAATGCCTTCTCCGCCTCGGCCAAGGAAAAGATCGAAGCCGCTGGCGGTACTTGCGAAATTGTATAAAAACCGAAAGGCCACAATCCCATGCTCTCCGCTTTCGTCAATACCTTTAAGATTCCTGAACTCAGACAACGTATTCTTTTCACGTTTGGACTGATCTTTATCTGTCGTCTCATCGCTGCGATTCCGCTACCCGGTGTCGATGCGGTTATGATTCGGGCGCACTTCGATAACATGGCCGCCTCGGGTGGTGGATTCCTTGGAATGTTCAACATGTTCAGCGGGGGTGCGCTTCTTCAGTGTTCTATTGGCGCGTTGGGAATTATGCCCTACATTAGTGCATCGATTATTTTGCAGCTGATGACTTCGGTGATACCTCACCTTGAAAAGTTGGCCCGTGAGGGCGATGTGGGACGGCAGAAAATTACGCAATACACGCGCTATCTGACCGTAATCATCTGCGCGGTTCAGGCAGTCGGTATCGGAGTTTCGCTTCAGGCGGGCAACTTCCTGGGGTCGGGGCTTCCCGCTGAAGTGGTTCGTATTCCGGGAATCGGGTTCATCATGCTGACGATGGTTTCAATGCTTACAGCATCCCTGTTAATCATGTGGATTGGTGAGCAAATTACGGATCGGGGAATTGGAAACGGGATATCGATTATCATCACCGTGAACATTATCAGCGGCCTTCCCATGGCGATTAAGTCGCTTGTCGACAAGATGACTCGTATTGATGGGGTTGCCGAGATTGGGATTTTCCATTTGGCCTTGTTGCTGTTCCTTTTATTGACTGTGATTATTTGTGTTGTGGCCATTACTCAGGCGCAACAAAAGATTCCGGTTCAGTTTGCCAAGCGAATGGTGGGGCGTAAAATGATGCAGGGCGGAACGCAGCATCTTCCTCTGCGAGTCAACTACTCCGGTGTGATGCCAATCATCTTCGCCGGGGCCATTATGGGCGTTCCCGCCTTCGTGCTTCGCTTTTTCCCATGGCAATGGGCGCATTCAGCTTCTGCGGCGATGTCTATTGGTTCTTTTTGGTACATGTTTTTCTTCGGCCTCATGATCCTGTTCTTCTCCTATTTCTGGGTGGCGACTCAGTTCAACCCCATTCAGATTGCCGACAACCTCAAGACTCAGGGCGGATATGTTCCTGGCATCCGGCCGGGACGGCCAACCGCAGAGTTCTTGGATCGTACGATGACCCGTTTAACGTTGGCGGGCGCGGTATTCCTTACGGTCATAGCTCTCTTGCCCAGTATTATTTCAACGCAATTACAAATTCCATACAATGTTGCACAGTTTTTTGGTGGAACCAGCCTGCTCATCATTGTGGGTGTAATGCTTGATACAATGCGTCAAATCGAATCGCACCTTCTGATGCGCCACTATGATGGCTTCCTTAAAAAAGGTAAGCTACGCAGCAGAAAATGACCGCAATAGTCTTATTGGGTCCGCCGGGCGCGGGCAAGGGCACGGTCGCCGAAGTTTTTTCGGAGAAGGGGTACACCCATATTTCCACGGGCGAATTGCTGCGCGAAGAGATCCTGCAAGAAACCCCCCTCGGGGTTGAGGCGAAATTACGGTTGGATGACGGTAAGTTTGTTTCAGATGAAATCGTTGTGGGAATGATTCGCAATATTCTCGGAAAAGCGGGCGCGGCGGATAAATTTTTGTTTGACGGTTTTCCGCGGACCCTGATTCAAGCTGAAAGTCTCGATAGACTTCTTCATGAATTCGGGGGTCGTCTTGCGGAAGTGGTTCAGCTGGATTGCCCTGATGAATTGATCATCAAACGTCTGTCGGGGCGACGTACCTGCACCGAATGCGGAACCGTGTATCATATCGCCTATAACCCCCCTTCGTGCGCGGATAAATGCGATAACGATGCTTGCGACCTTCAACTCCGTTCGGACGATGCCCCTGACACCGTTAGAAAGCGTCTGGGTATCTACAAGGAACGCACGGCCCCGCTGATCGACTATTACCAAGGCAAAGGGGCGATTCGACGCGTCGATGCCTCCCTTTCGATTGAAGAGGTGCGAAACGCTGTTTTGGAA
This sequence comes from Pontiella sp., assembly GCA_029935255.1. Taxonomy (GTDB): domain Bacteria; phylum Verrucomicrobiota; class Kiritimatiellia; order Kiritimatiellales; family Pontiellaceae; genus Pontiella. Next base: position 1,076 of record JAOZKS010000120.1, on the reverse strand, counting down.
GGACTTGGGACCTAGGCGATGATCATTGTTAAAAAACCAGATGAATTAGCCGCGATGCGAATCAGCGGAAAAAAAACGGCAACCATCCTGCACAAGGTTGCTGCCAAGGTTGCGCCGGGAGTGACGACAAAGGAACTCGATGAATATGCGGTCGAGCTTGCCCGGGAACAGGAGGGGCGTTGTGCTTTCTTTGGCTACCACGGTTTCTCCGGACATATTTGCTCTTCGGTAAACGAGGAGGTGGTGCACGGGGTTCCGGGCCCGCGAGTGATTCGTGGTGGCGATATCGTGAGTATCGATTTCGGGCTGGTCTATGGCGGGTTTGTGGGGGATACGGCACTCACGGTCGCTGCCGGAGAGATTGATCCTGAATGGCAGCGGTTGCTTGATGTCACAAAGGAATCGCTTTTTGCCGCGATCTCCAAGGCGGTTGAAGGGAACCGCCTTTCTGATCTTTCAAACGCGGTGCAGGGTGTTGCGGAAGGGGCGGGTTTTTCTGTGGTTCGCGATTTCGTAGGCCACGGGATTGGTCGTGAAATGCACGAAGACCCCCAGATCCCGAACTATGGCCCGCCTGGGCGAGGTCCGATCCTTAAGGCGGGGATGACTTTTGCCATTGAACCCATGATTAATCTAGGGATGCATAAGACGGAAACCCTCAAGGATGGGTGGACGGTTGTGACCAAGGATCGGCTCCCTTCCGCTCATTTTGAACACACGATTGCCGTAGGTAAAGAAAAGGCCGAGATCCTGACGATTCCAGAGCAAGGGCTCTGATGGATAAAAAAGAAACAATTTTACTAGACGCACGCTTGATATCCGTGATAGACAACAACGCTTTTGGTGCGGAACTAGGTAATGGACACCGTTTTGTTGCGTTTTTAGGGCGTCATGATATGGGTCGTTCAGTGTTTGAAATCAACGCTGAGATTACGGTTGAAATGTCGCCATACGACATGTCTAAAGGGCGTGTGGTTGTAAATCAGGAACAATGATATGAAAGTTAGAGCTTCAGTTAAAAGAATGTGTGAACAGTGTAAGGTAATCAGGCGCAAAGGTGTGGTTCGCATCATTTG
>JAOZKS010000462.1 GCA_029935255.1 Pontiella sp. | reverse complement strand
GGACTTCGAATTCGAGGGTGCACATGGAGTGGGTGACGCCTTCGATGGAGTCTTCGATGCAGTGGGCGAAGTCGTACATGGGATAGATGCACCATTGGTCGCCGGTGTTGTGGTGGTGTGCGCGTTTGATGCGGTAGAGCGCGGGGTCGCGCAGGTGGAGATTGGGGGAGGTCATGTCGATTCGCGCGCGGAGGACGCAGGCGCCGTCTTCGAATTCGCCGTTTTTCATCTGTTCAAAGAGAGCGAGGTTTTCTTCGATGGAGTTTTTGCGTCCGGGGGGTTCTTTGCCGGGTTCGGTGGGGATGCCGCGGTAGTCTTTGAAGTCAGCTTGCGGGAGCTGGCAGACGTAGGCCTTTCCCTTTTTGATGAGTTCGACGGCATAGCTGTGCATGGTGTCGAAATAGTTGGAGGCCCAGTAGAGGTGGTCGCCCCAGTCGAAGCCGAGCCATTTGATGTCGGCCTGAATGGCCTGGACGTATTCTTCATCCTCGGCATCGGGGTTGGTGTCGTCGAAGCGCAGGTGGCAGGTGCCGTTGTATTTCTCGGCGGTACCGAAGTCGAGGCAGATGGCTTTGGCATGGCCGATGTGGAGATAGCCGTTGGGCTCGGGCGGGAAGCGGGTAACGATTTCGGTGCGCTTGCCGGAGGCGAGGTCGGCATCGATGATTTCGTGGATAAAATTGGTTTTGGTATCTTCGGTCATAAGGGATCCGGAATTTAAAAAACAGGCGTTGTTTATCCCCGATTCGGGTAGGTAGTTCAATCCTTTGTAGTGGATTTGATTGGGCGAGATGTGAATCTGAATTTTTCGAAAAGGGTGATATACATTAAGGTTACGTAATATTATTTATTTATACTGAGTATTAATTGACCATTTTGGGTCTGATTCCGCTGGATTTGGGTTTAAAAACTTCCCATTAGTTCATAATGTGAGAGTATACTCCGCTTTTACAGATTCGAAGATTGTTCGGATGTTTGAAACGGATGCTTTTTCCGTACTTTTAATGTGAACGAGAATTCCTGAAAGGGCAAAGGTGTTACTATGAGCAAAAAAATGGTTACGATTGATGGAAATACGGCAGCAGCGCATGTGGCGTATGCATTTTCCGATATTGCGGCGATCTATCCGATCACCCCATCTTCCAATATGGGGGAGTATGCGGAAGAGTGGGCGAGCCAAGGAAAGAAAAATATGTTTGGCAAGACGGTCGATGTGGTTGAAATGCAATCCGAGGCTGGCGCGGCGGGTGCGGTACACGGTTCACTGAGTGCCGGTGCGCTGACCACCACCTTTACGGCATCGCAGGGCCTCCTGCTGATGATCCCTAATATGTATAAGATTGCCGGTGAAATGCTTCCGGCCGTATTCCACGTTTCTGCCCGTTCGCTGGCGGCGCAGTCGCTCTCCATTTTCGGCGACCACTCCGACGTGATGAGCGTGCGTAACACCGGCTGGGCGATGATGTCGGCCAACTCGATTCAGGAAACGATGGATCTGGCGATTGTCTCGCACCTCGCCACGCTAAAGGCGCAGCTTCCAATCCTAAACTTTTTCGACGGCTTTCGTACCTCCCACGAACTGCAGAAGGTCGAACAGATCGATTTTGACGAGATCAAAGATTTGGTCGAGCCGGAATACATCGAACGCTTCCGAGCTCGTGCTCTCAAGCCGGAGAATCCCACCCTTAAAGTGGCGGCGCAAAACCCGGACGTCTATTTCCAGGGCCGCGAGACCAGCAACAAATATTATGATGCGATTCCTGAAATTATTCAGGAATACATGGACAAGGTTGCCGCTAAATTTGGCCGTAAATACAACCTGTTCGATTATGTCGGCGCGCCGGATGCCGAGAAGGTGGTCATCGCCATGGGCTCGGCCTGCGATACCATCGAGCAGACCATCGAAAAGTTAAACGCCAACGGCGAAAAGCTTGGACTCGTTAAAGTACGCCTCTATCGTCCGTTCTCTGCGAAAGCCTTCGTGGGTTGCATTCCGGAAAGCGCGAAGAAAATCATCGTGCTCGACCGCACCAAGGAACCGGGTGCCCTCGGCGAGCCGCTCTACCTCGACGTGGTTGCCGCGCTCGAAGGCAAAGGCCGCAAGATTATCGGCGGTCGCTACGGCCTCTCCTCCAAGGAATTCATGCCGCGCATGGTCAAAGCGGTCTACGACCACATCGACAACGGCGCATGGCACGGCTTCACCGTTGGCATCAACGACGATGTCACCAATCTCTCCATTCCGGT
>JAOZKS010000461.1 GCA_029935255.1 Pontiella sp. | reverse complement strand
GTATCCCGCATCTCCTACCAACATGCCAAAAAACAAGCTGAAGAAGATTAGGAATAGCGGACTGATATCGACCTCGCTATATCCGGGAATCAGATTGACCATGTCGAGAATCGGTTTGATTGTTTCGACCCACTTGGGGTTGCGCAGGAGGGTGGGTGGGGTGTCGTCGTCGGAGACATCCTCGAACAGGAACCCCCATCCGTTTTCCTGGGCGGCGGCAGTGATGTCGTCTTCGCGGTCGGCGGGATAGAAGCCTTTGAGGTAGGCGGCGGCCGACTCGGATCCCATTCCTTGGCGGACTTCGAGATAGTTGACGCCGTCGGCTGCGTTTCCGGCGATTTGCTCGGCGAGCTGGCGGTCTCCGGCATATTGCTGGAATTCGGCTTCGGTTTCCTCGAGTGCCTTGGTGGTTTTTTCGAGGTGGTGCTCGATCTGCGCGAGGGATTGGTGGGGCAGGCGAATCTCGTGCGCGGGAATAGAGAATTCTTCGCGCCCGGCGGCGAGCACATGGATTAGGTTTTTGTTGCGGCCGAGTTCCGAGATGGACACGCCGTCCGGGATCTCCGGGGGCGACTTGATCTGGAATTCGAAGAGCTTGATGCAGAGGCCCTGCTCATTCAACTTTTCGATTTTGCGTGGATCGAAGTCGCCAAAGGGGGTGATGCGTGCCTGCTCGTGTTCCAAGCTTTGGAGCATCTCTTTGAGCTCTTTTTCGCGGTGAATGAGCTTCCATACGTGGTCGACGAGTTTGTCGGGATCCGTGCCGGAGGGGTCGGTGCCGGGGTGCGCTTCAAGCACTTCCTTCGCCCGCTGGACGTAGAGCAGGTGGTTGCGCGCTTCGTCCAGGGCCGCGCCTTCCGGAGCCTGGATATGTTCCACATGCACGACTTGCAGGTCGCGCAGCTTGTGCAAGGTCTGCTCCTGTTGCGCCGGGGTGCACAGAAGCGTCAGTTTTTTCATCTTAACGATCATGCACTTTTTCCTTTGGCGATTTTGGAGCGGGCGACGGCGGCGGTTTGCTGGTCGCCCATGAAGATGCGGATGACGCGGATGTTTTCCTTGGCTTCCGGAATCTTTACCTTTTCAAAGAGGTTGACGCGCTGCGAGGTGGTGCGAAGCTCGTCGGCCAGCAGGCGATGCTGTTCCTCGAAGATCTGACGTTCTACTCGCAGGCGAGTGAGCTGTTTCATCACGCGGATTCCCTCGTCCGTCCACGGATCGGTCTCGAACAAGTTGGGGGTGGCTTCGATGAAAGTAAGATCATCGAGAATCGGAATGTTTACCCCGGCAATATTCCCGAAGGAGGTGATTAGTTTTTCGACCTGCGCATACGGAGCCAAATCAACGGGTTCGGAATAGAGCTGGATCCATGAACTAAGCTTGGCGCGGGCTTCCTGCTCCTCGTCTTGCTTTTCACGAATAAGCTGGTCGAGTCCCCGCATCTCCATCTGCAACTGCTGCTTTTTAAGCTGCAACGTCGGTAGATAGCGCTGGAACCGCGCCATGGAATCGCGCTGCGTCTTGAGCTCGTTTTTGGTTAGTTTAATCTTTGCCATGATAAAGCAGTTATCGGTTAATTGTTATTGGTTATCAGGGGAAGAAGCCTTCCGTCGCAAATAGTTTATATAGCCATTTAAAATTTTGGCAGCTTCGTTGACGAGTTTCCGTCCTTCGGATAGTAGCGCAGCAGCGATCATGTTTTCGTCATTGGCTGTTATCAGGTGATCCAGTGTTTCAAAATATGAGCCGCGGGCATTGCTGCAAAATTTGGCGTTATCAAGATAGTGGAAGCGGCCATATCCTTCAGCAATGTTTGCCGTGGTCGAGCGAGCGGGCCGAAGAATCTGCGAAGCCAACCCATAGCGCTCCTCTTTTGGCAGAGTTGGCGCAATGGTTTTGGCGATGAAGGTTCGCAAACGACGGCTTGCCTTCCAACATTCTAGATCTTCAAACGATGTAATCTTCTCACTCATTTCTGTTTTCTAATAACGAATAACTGATAACTCCAAACGGGGAGCTACGCTCCCTTCGGCCAGAACTTATCTGTGAGCTTAGAAGCAATTCCGGTTTCGGCCGGTTCGAAGCAGTCGGCAAGGATTCTCCAGCCGCTGTCGAGCGCCTTTTCGAGCGGGATGTTGACGGTGATGTCCATCATTTCATCTTCGAAGCGCTCGCCATATTTAAGCAGCTTGTTGTCCCAGTCGCTCATGCGGAAGCCCATGGATTGCTTTTCTAGCGTTTCCTTGAA
>JAOZKS010000119.1 GCA_029935255.1 Pontiella sp. | reverse complement strand
CTTAATATTTCATCCCTGTCTGGTTCCAATAAAACCGTCACGATTGAAGGTGGAAGCTGGTCGAATTCAGCTTGGCTGTCGATGGATGGATATAACAACACGCTCACGGTTTCCAGCAACAGTCTCGTGACGAGCGGCGGGGGATCAATCGGTACCGCAACGAATGATCTCAATAACTCGGTGGTAGTTAGCGGAAGCAATTCGGTCTGGCGCAATACGGGCGATCTCTATGTGGGCAAAGCGGGGTCGGGAAACTCCCTTTCGATTTCGGACGGCGGTTATGTGACCAACCTGAATGCCTATATAGGCGCTGCTACAATGGCATCGAACAACACGGTTTCTGTTAGCGGCTCCAATTCGGTTTGGGATATCGGTTCGGATCTATATGTCGGACAAGCTGGATTCAGCAACAAGCTCACCGTTGCCCAAGAAGGTTCTGTTTCGGTTGGAAACGATCTGTTTGTGCAGAACGGTGGTACGCTGACTTTGTCCTCTGCTGGATCGGTTTATGTTGCCCGCAACATGAGCATAACCAACTCAAGGATTACTGGAACGGGAACCATCCTGTTCAATACCAATGAGGTGAATGTTCTATCCATTAGCGGCACGAATACGTTCATCGGCGCGGACATTGTATTCGATGCCAACGATGGAGACGATACGGTGGCGGTGACGGACTGGATCTTCGACGTCGATGGCACCGAGACGAACCAATTCCTCGGCTTTGAAAACCTGGCCATCACCAACGGAACGCTGGCGGGGTCCGGAACGCTACACGGATTTGAGTCCACCAAAATGAACGGCGGCGTGATCGACCTTTCCAGATCGCTTACGATAGATGGAACCTTCGAGGCGGATGGCAATACCCTGCTGAAGGTAAGCATTACTGCAACTGGCGCGGGGCAGCTGCATGTAACCAATGCGCTCGATATTGCTGAGATGTCGGCGGCAGTGACTTTCCGGGATCGCTCGGTATCGAACGCGGTAATCCTAGTTGCCGATGGCGGACGAACCAGTGAGTTTGCTTCTGAAACGGTTGAAGATCCCTTCCTGTTGTACTCCTATGCGTTCAACTACGGCACGAACAATGTGTCGCTGGACCGTGAGTTGGCCGAAAACGGGGAAATCAGCGGTGCGTTGTCGTATGCAGGCATTCAGGGCATTCGTGCCGGATTCAAAGGAATGCAGAACACGGTGATGACCCGTAGCAAGCAGTTGCGCCGTAACGCGGTGGCGACGGACCATGCCATTTCTCACGAAGCCTATCTCATGAACACCACCAATGCTCCAGCCGGTGCCTACGGCCCCGGCGACAAGAATACGATTTTCGGTATGCACTTCTGGGTGGAGCAGTTCAGCGGGCAGGGCGACTATAACCAACAGGGTAATTCAGAGGGCTTCACGCTGAACAACAACGGAACCACCTTTGGTTTCGATAAGCTGTTCGGCGACGCGCTGGTTGCTGGCATCAACTACACCTATGCACGATCCGATGCGATGACGGACAACAGCGGTCGCGTTGATACCGAAACCTACTGGTTGGCTCTATATAGCGAATGGATCAATAAGAATGGCTGGTTTGTCGATGCCTTGGCGGGGATGGGCTGGTCGAACTACGACACGATTCGCACCGATACCGGCGGCTATCGCGGAACAGGGGCCTTCGATGGAAATGAGTTTGGCGGCCACATCGATGCCGGGAAATACCTGCAGTTCAGAAATTGGGCGCTGGCCCCCTACGGCGGGCTGCACTATCTATCCATCAAAACCGATAGCCATACTGAAACGGAAGCCAGCGGCAGTGAAATGTCGGTTGACGGCATCAATCTTGCATCGCTCGAATCCGCCCTTGGCCTGAAACTGCGCCACCGCTTCGACACGCAGATTGGCCGCTTCCAGACCGTTGGCTATGCCGAGTGGATGTATGATTTCATCAACGACGACATCTATACCACCCTGTCGGACGGAACCGTCACCGTGGAAACCGCGCGAATTTCGCCGGAAGCCAACGTGTTGAATACCGGGGTTGGCCTCGGCTGGATCTGTACCGACTATCTCGAAATCGGCGTCGGCTATGATGGGCGCTTCAACAAAAACTATGAAGAACACATGGGCACGATCATGCTCGATGTCCGCTTCTAGCGGAAAATTCAATAACCGGAGGTTTTGCTGTGCTGTCATTCAGTTGCTTGTGCGTATTGCTGGGGCTCGGTTATTGGATTCGCCGCAAGGTAGTGCTGCTGCAAAAACTCTACCTGCCCGCCAGCGTGATTGCCGGGTTGTTTGGATTGCTTGTTTTCCAGACATTTCCCGTCCCCGCCGAAGTGTCCGCGGGCTGGAATAAACTGCCCGGCCAGTTGATCAATATTGTATTCGCCTGCCTCTTCCTCGGCACGGCACTACCAAAGATTTCCAAGGTCTGGAAAAGTGCGAGCCGCCAGCTGGCCTACGGCCAAATCGTCGCATGGGGGCAATATGCCGTCGGCTGTATCTTCGTGCTTCTCCTGCTCGGCCCGCTCTTTAATCTGCCCGACATTTTTGCCGGCATCATGCCCGTCGGCTTCGAAGGCGGCCATGGCACCGCCGGCGGAATGACGGACACCTTCGACCGGCTCGGCTTCCCTGAAATGAAAGACTATGCCCTCGCCAGCGCCACCGGCGGAATCATGGGGGCCATCATCGTTGGAATGGGGCTCGTCAACTGGGCCATACGCAAGGGCTACGTCGAAAAGAAAGCCGCACCCCGTTTTGATGCCGAGGATCTGACCGGCATCATCCCCGATAGCCAACGTCCAATCGCCGGAAAACTAACCGTTTCAAGTGATGTCATCGAATCGCTCTCGCTGCACCTCGTCTTCGTCGGCGCGGCCATCCTGCTCGGTTGGTTGATGAAGCAAGGGCTGTTGCTGCTGGCGACCCGGTTACCGGAAACGGGCGCGGATATTATGAAGAGCTTTCCGCTCTTCCCGCTCTGCATGCTCGGCGGAGTCATCGTGCAATGGTTGGCCGACCGGTTTGATAAACACGAACATATGGACCATGGCCTCATGCTGCGGATCCAAAACTGCGCGCTCGACTTCCTTGTGGTCGCCGCCATCGCCACCATCCGCATCGATGTTGTGGCGAAACAATGGATTCCGCTTGTTGTTTTGATTACCGCCGGCATCCTCTGGAACGTATTCTGCCTCACCGTTCTCGCCCGCCGCGCCTTCAAGGATGCCTGGTTCGAGCGCGGCATCGCCGAAATGGGGCAGTCGATGGGCGTCACCGCCACCGGGCTCCTCCTCCTGCGCGTGGTCGACCCCGACTACGAAACCGAAGCGGCCGAGGCCTTCGCCGCCAAGCAACTGCTGCACGAACCCTTCATGGGCGGGGGGCTTTGGACGGGCGCGGCCATTCCATTGCTTGCCCTCTGGGGTGGTTGGCCGATCTTAGGCATCGCCCTTGCCGTCATGGCTATCTGGTCTATTGTGCTGTTCATCATGAATCGCAAGTCATCTACCTATTGACAGATCTGCTGTTTAGCGTATTTTCCCAAGCTCTAGAAACGAAAGGATTTTGATTATGGCCAAGAAGAATAAAACCGATGAAAAGGACCCGAAGGAAGAGGTAGTCGAAGAGGCGCTTCCCGATACTGAAATCATTGAAGAGGATGTTGTTGTGGAGGAAGAGGAGGACGAATCGCTCCGCGACCAGTTTGTTCGCCTTCAAGCCGACTTTGCCAACTTCCGCAACCGCACACAGCGCGAGCGCCTCGAACTCTACCAGCGCGCCAACGAGGATCTGTTGCTGGAAATCCTCCCCGTGCTCGACCACTATGAAATGGGCTTGCAGACCGCCGAACAGCACGAGGTCGACCAAGCGGTGGTCGATGGCTTCAAGCTGGTGCTCGATCAGTTCCAGAATGTGCTCAACAAATTTAACCTTAAGCCGATCGAAGCTGTAGGCAAGGAATTCGATCCCCATCAGCACGAAGCCCTCACGCACATGCCGTCGGAGGAATACCCCGCCGAAGTCTGCTCGAATCAGGTGCGCCGCGGCTATATGTTTGGCGACAAGCTCCTGCGTGCCGCGCAGGTCGTCGTTTCCAGCGGACCTGCTGCAACTGAAGAAGGCGAGGAATAGCCCGTGGCTGCAAAACGCGATTACTACGAAATACTAGGTGTGGATAAAGGCGCCTCGGACGACCAGATCAAGAAGGCCTACCGCAAGGTAGCCATGAAATATCATCCCGACCGCAACCCCGGCGATCCCGCCGCCGAGGAAAGCTTCAAGGAAGCATCCGAGGCCTACGAGGTGCTGGGCGATGGCGACAAGAAAGCAAAGTACGACCAGTTTGGTCATCAGGCCTTTGCTCCGGGCGGCGGTGGATTCGGCGGCGGATTCGGCGGTGGATTCCACGATGCGGGCGATATTTTCGAACAGGTGTTCGGCGGCGGATTCAACATTAACGATCTCTTTGGCGGCGGGGGTGGTCGCCGCCGCAGCAATGGACCCGCGCGCGGGTCCGACCTGCGCTATGACCTCGATGTCGACTTCGAGGAAGCGGCGCTCGGCTCGCACCGCGCCATCACACTTCCCGTCAACGAGCCCTGCGGTCGATGCGCCGGAAGCGGCGCAGAACCCGGCACATCCAAAAGCACCTGCCCGACCTGCGGCGGGCGCGGACAGGTTAATGCCGGCGGCGGGTTCATCCAATTCTCCCAGACCTGCCCCACCTGCGGTGGTGCGGGCGAAACCATTTCCAACCCGTGTGCCGAGTGCAACGGAGCGGGCAGTGTGAAGACCCGCCAAAAGCTCAAGCTGCGGATTCCGGCCGGTGTCGAGTCCGGTTCGCGCCAGCGGCTCCCCGGCAAAGGCGAGGCCGGGGCACGTGGCGGTCCTGCCGGCGACCTGTTCATTGTTTTCCACGTGGGCGACCACGACTTCTTCAAGCGAAACGGTCTCGATGTCTATTGCGAAGTGCCCGTTCCGTTCCATATAGCCATGCTCGGGGGTGAAATCGAAGTGCCCACCCTCCATGGCGGCGCCAAGCTTAAGATTCCGGCCGGCACCGAAAACGGGAAAATTTTCCGGCTGCGCAGCCAAGGCGTTGTCGATGCCGCGCATGGCGGTGGGAAGGGAAGTCAGAATGTACTGGTTAAAATCGAGGTGCCCAGCCGACTCTCCGGCAAGGAAAAGAAGGCCATGCAGCAGTTGTGCGATCAGCTCCACGACAATCACTTCGAGCTAACCACGAAGATGAAGAAAACCGCCGAAAAATTCTACGAGCGCAAGCGCAAACTCGAAACGGATTAAGGTCAGATAGGATGAGAATTAATTCTCTAGTTGATTCCGGAGACCTGGAGAAGGAGGTGGTGACGCTTTCTTCGGAGGAGTCGCATCATCTCGTGCGGGTGTTGCGCGTTCAAGTCGGACAGGAAATCACCCTGTTCGATGGAAGGGGCAATGGGGCCGATGGAACGATTGGGGCCGTCGGAAAGTCTGCCGTCGAAGTGGCGGTTGCCAAACGATGGACGGTTCCTCCTCCCGCCGTTCAGATCGATCTGATTCAGGCCGTGCCCAAACCCGATCGTTGGGATCTGGTCATGCAGAAGGCTGTTGAGCTAGGCGTTTCCAATATCCGACCCATCCTCACCCGGCACACCGAGTTTAGACCGAACGAAAAAAAGATGGCGCGCTGGAATAAGATCGTACTCAACGCCGCGCAGCAGTGTGAAGTCCGCTGGTTGCCCAGACTCCATCCCTTGGAAAAATTCGAAGCCGCCGTTCCGTCCCTTGAAACCTACGACCTCGTGCTGGTCGGATCGCTCTACGACGGCGCAAAACCCTTTCACGACATCCCAATGGCTGGAAAAACAAAGGTGGCTCTGTTGATTGGTCCCGAAGGCGATTTTTCGAAGGAAGAAGTCGAGGCCGCCGTGTCAGCGGGGGCAATTCCGGCTTCATTTGGCGACCGCATCCTGCGCACAGAAACCGCCGCAATTTTTGGTTTAAGCGTCCTCGCCTATGAGCTACTGTGATGGCTTGTTTTGAACCGCTAATAAACGCGAATGGACGCGAATGATATGGAAACAAAAGTAGTTGCGTTGGCAAATCAGAAGGGTGGGGTGGGGAAAACCACGACCGCCATCAATTTTTCAGCCTGTTTGGCGGAAAAGCGTAAAAAAATTCTCTTGGTTGATCTCGACCCGCAGGCGAATGCCACAAGTGGCCTGGGACTGGAAAAGGGCTTTGGACAGAGCATCTTCCCCGCGTTGCTCGGAGAGGCCGATGCCCAGAGTCTGATCCGGGAAACGGGGATCAAGAATCTCGACATTATTCCGTCCGAGCTCGATCTTGCCGGCGCGGAGATTGCCATTGCCCGGCGCGACGACTATCTCCACCGCCTCAAGGAGGCCATGGAGCCTGTGATTGATTCGGGGCGGTACGACTTTATCGTGCTCGACTGTCCGCCCTCGCTTGGCATCCTCTTCATGAATGCGCTGAACATTGCCGACGAGGTCATCATCCCGCTCCAGTGTGAATATCTTGCACTCGAAGGGCTCGGCGTGATGGTCGATATCGTCAACCAGATTCGCGATGCGGGCAATCCCAATCTACACATCAGCGGCATCCTGATGACCATGTACAACATGAGCACCAACCTTTCACAGCAGGTTGTTCAGGAAGTAGTGAAGCACTTTGGCGATCGCGTATTCGAAACGCTCATTCCGCGCAACGTGCGCTTGAGCGAAGCTCCGAGTTACGGCAAGCCGATTATTACCTACGACCGGCACTGTGTTGGCGCTGCAGCCTACCGTAATTTTGCCAAGGAATTTATCAAGCGCCAGAAAGAGCACGAGATCGAGGTCGACGCGGAAACCTTGCCGACCCTGTCCCAAGTGATCGCCGTCCCGGAATCTTCAGAAGAAAAGAGCTTGCCCGTTTCCGAGTAAGAATCTACCTTCTCTATTCTTTTAGGAGGAATGGCTGAGTGGTTGAAGGTGCGCGATTCGAAATCGTGTGGGCAGCAATGTCTCGGGGGTTCGAATCCCTCTTCCTCCGCCATATTCCCCCTTGCCCACCTCGGTTTAGCCCGTTTTTACGGCGCTTCTCGGATGTGCGTTTTTTAGACCCGCCTGAAGCCCTTCTTGAATTGAAAAAAGTAGCTGATTGCCGTTTTTTTTCAAAACAACTTCGGAAAAGCGATCAACTACACCCTTGAACGCTGGGGTGTGCTCAGCCTCTACCTTGATCACGAACAACTCGAAATCGACAACAACCTCGTCGAGAACGCCATCCGCCTCACTGTCATCGGTAAAAAGAACTTCCTCTTCTTCGGTAGCCCTGAGTCCGGCCAACCAGGGCACCTCATCGAGACCTGCCGGAAACTCGACATTAATCCAGCCGACTATCTTCGCGAAGGCCTTGAGGCTTTGCCGACCATGAAACAATCCGAAGCAGCCAGCTGGACGCCAGTTCAGTGGAAATCATTCCGCAAAACTCAGAACACGTAGTCCTGTCAGGGGGGGCTCCGAAAAGACGCATACGATTCGCAACAAATTCACGAAGAGCCGGTCACGACCCAAA
>JAOZKS010000460.1 GCA_029935255.1 Pontiella sp. | reverse complement strand
GGAAAGTAAAATTTTCATGCCGGAAATATGGGGTTGTGGAAGGGAAACATCAATGATGATAAGAAAGAAATGGGGCATTTCTATTGAATCGAAGCGTAAAAACCTCTTCTATCGAGTCGATTAAAAACCCCTCTGAATGGACGTATAAACAGATGAATTTGATACAAATTGCCGATGTTCTTGATGCTGAGTTGTTGTATGGGCCGAGAGGCTGGGAACAGATTTCGATTGATTCCGTATTTGCTTCGGACTTGATGAGCGATGTGCTGATGAGTGATCGCGATGATATGCTGCTGATTACCTCGCTTTCCACTGAGCAGGCCATCCGTTCCGCAGGCATTGTTGGTTCGGAGGTGGTGGTTATTGCAAACCACAAAACCGTGACGGAGGGCATGATCGAGCTGGCTAAGGAGCAGGATATTACCCTGTTGTGCACCCGGTTTCCAAAATACGAGTCGTGCGTTCGCCTGGGCCGGCTTCTGGAGCCCTGATGGGCGGTTCCGGGAAAGAGCCGCTTCAATCCTCGCTTCGGGTTCAGGAGCTTATCTATGGCCTGAAGATTCACGAGGTCATGACCCGGAAGGTATTTGCCGTTTCGCGCAACTGCACTATGCGCGATGTGCAGCAGATCATGAAAAACAACGGCATCACGGGAGTGCCGGTGGTGGATAACCGGCATGTGGTGGGATTCGTCAGCATGAACGACCTCATGAGTGCGCTGGAACAGGGCGGGATGGACGAGCTTGTGACGACCCGCATGGCGAGCGAGGTGCAAACTCTTGCCGAAGAAATGCCCTTGTCGTTTGCCATCTCCGCGTTCAACAAATTTTCGTTTCGCAGTTTTCCGGTGGTGAGTAAAAAAAACGAGCTCGTGGGCATCATCACGTTTCGCAATATCAATTTGGCGCTGATTCGGGAGTTGTCGCGGCAACTCCGGGAAATGGAAAGCCAGCATGAGCAACCGAGCGATACGGCCTCGCTGGATTTGGTAAAGGTGTATCAATTGCACCGCTATGATTTCGAGAATGGAGGAAAGGCCTCGAGTGAAATCAAGAAGTTCCTGAAGGATCGCGGAATTTCCTCGAAGCTGGTTCGGCGGGTTGCTGTGGCGAGTTATGAACTGGAGATCAATTTGGTGGCCCATTCGATTGGCGGGATGCTGAGTTTCGACATCAACGAGCGGCGTGTAAAGATTTCGTCCCACGACCGGGGGCCGGGCATTGCCGATGTGGACCAGGCCCTGACTGAAGGCTATTCAACCGCGAATGAATGGATTCGGTCGCAGGGTTTCGGTGCCGGTATGGGGCTTCCGAACGTGAAACGGGTGTCCGACGAATTTGCCATCCAATCTGCCGTGGGCATGGGCACGATGGTTAAAGCCATTATCCATCTCAACCAGGAGAAGAAAAATGAAGATCAGTGATATTCAGACCTTGAATGGTTTTACCTGTCTGCAACCCGAGTATGAGGACGGCGCGGTGGTTGCGGGCTATACCTCCGACCTGCTGAGCGATGTGATGGCCCATGCCGAAGAGGGCTCGGTGCTTATCACCATTCAGGCACACAAGAATACAATTGCGGTTTCATCGCTCGCCGGGGTGGTCGCGATTGTTATTTGCAATAACCGGCTGGCCGGAGAAGATATGATCGATGCCGCGCGCGACGAAGGAATCGCCGTTTTCCAAACGTCGGGAAATCAGTTTCAGACCTCCAGCCTCATCGCTCAGCACCTGTCCGGTTGTCCGGCGCGTTAGGAGGTTCCATGCTCTACCGGGCCGACTTTCATATCCATAGCTGCCTGTCGCCTTGTGCGTCGTTGGAAATGTCGCCTGTATCCATTGTTCAAAAGGCCATGGAATCCGGGCTGACTGCTCTTGCGCTTACGGACCATAACTGCGCCTTCAATCTTCCTGCCTTTGGGGAAATCTGCGAGCGACATGGAATGGAGTGCCTTTACGGGGTGGAGGTTACCTCCGTTGAAGAGGTGCATATTCTATGTCTTTTCGATGATCTCGATAGCGCGATGCTCCTCGGCGAGCGGGTCTACGACAGTCTCCCTCCCATTCCAAACCAACCTGAGCGTTTTGGTGATCAACCGATTGTCGATGAGCATGAGGAAGTCCTTGGCTTTGCGGAAAAATTCCTGATTAGCGCCTCGAACTATGAGATCAGCACATTACTTAAAGAGGTGCATTCGCTGGGGGGGTTGTTTATCCCGGCGCATATCGACCGCCGGGTCTATGGCATTATCTCG